>JAQSDT010000293.1 GCA_029946075.1 bacterium
GCAGGTTGGACAGCATGGCCGTCATTTCCATGAGCTCGATGTCGAAGCGCTCCTTGTATCGGGCTTCCAGAGTCTTCAGCACCGCGGCGGCGTTGAAGGCGCCGGTGACCGGCACGCGGATGACGTGGCTCTGGCCGCGATAGAGAAGGTCGGCTTCGTGGATCGCCACGATGCTGTCGACAGGCACGTTCTCCTCGGCGATGAGCTTCTCGCCCTGCCTGCGCTGCTCGGCAAAGGCGGAGTCCATGGCCGCCGGGTCGGCATCGAACAGCGGCACGCCGATCGTCCGCACGAAATCGTGCCGCAGGTCGCCCAGGATACACCCCAGCGCCGAGGTGAGGCCTGGGAATCGCGGCACCAGGACGGTCGGCACACCCAGCTCGCGCGCCAGCGCCACAGCATGCAGGGGGCCCGCGCCGCCAAAGGGAAAGAGCGCGAAGTCGCGCGGGTCGTAGCCTTTCTCGATCGAGACAAGCCGGATGGCGCTGGCGAGATGATTGCTAGCGACGGCCACGATGGCCGCGGCTGCCTGGATGGCATCGAGCCCCAGCGGTGCGCCCACTGTCTCGACCAGCCGTTGCTTTACCTTGTCGATGGCGACACCGGCATTGACGCCAGGCAGCGTGCCGAGATCCAGCCGCCCCAGGACCAGATTGGCATCCGTCACCGTGGGCTCAGTGCCGCCGCGGCCGTAGCAAATTGGTCCGGGATTGGCGCCGGCGCTCTCGGGGCCGACCTGCAGCAGGCCTGCCTTTGTGATGCGCGCGATTGATCCGCCGCCGGCGCCGATCGTGTGGATATCGATCATGGGAATGCGGATCGGCACACCGTAGGCGATGTCCTTCTCCGCCGATAGGGTCGGCTCGCCGTTGCGGATCAGCGTCACGTCGAAGCTGGTGCCGCCCATGTCACAGCCGATCAGGTTGAGATGGCCCGACTGCTTGCCGATGTGTCCGGCGGCAAGCGCCCCGGCCGCGGGCCCCGACATCACAGTCTGCACTGCATAGTCCGACGCGATCGCGCCCGTCATCGTGCCGCCGTTTCCCTGCATCACCAGCAACTGGCTGCGGAAGCGGGCGAGCTTCAGTTCCTTCTCGAGGCGCCCCAGGTAGCGCGACATGATCGGTTGGATGTAGCCGTTGAGCGCCGCGGTGCTGGTGCGCTCGAACTCGCGGACCTCGCGCAGGATGTCGGCGCCGACCGAGATAAAGGCGGTCGGCCAGATCTCAAGTGCAATCTCGCGCGCGCTCCGCTCATGCGCCGGGTTGGCGTAGGAATGGATAAAGCTGATGACCAGTGCCTCGGCGCCGAGGTCGAGCAGCCGCCTCATCGCCGCCCTCACCGCATCGATGTCGAGTGGGATCAGCACATTGCCCTTGGCGTCGATGCGCTCCGGCACTTCGAGACGCAACTCGCGCGGAATGAGCGCCTCGAAGCTGCCGATCATGCCGTAGCCGAAGGGCCGCGTGCGGCGGCCGAGTTCCAGTACGTCGCGAAAGCCCGCGGTGGTGATCAGGCCGCACCGTGCGCCCTTGCGTTCGAGGATGGCGTTGGTGCCGACCGTCGTGCCGTGGACCAGCGCCGCGAGGTCTTCGACCGCAAGGCCGCTGTCGCGCAAGCCCGACAGCATGCCGCGCGACTGATCATCGGGAGTCGAGGGCACCTTGACGACGCGAAACCGGTTTGCGCCCTGGTCCACGAACAACAGGTCGGTGAACGTTCCGCCTACGTCGATGCCGGCCTGCCATGTATTCGGCGAACTATTCATCGGCCTCCCTTTCGCCAAGCGATCAATCCATGCCAATGGTCGATGTACAAGACTTTAGTGCAATAGTAGTGCCATCCCGGCGTTGCCGACTTGCGCTGGCCTGGCGCTTGCTTCCTTGCGCCATGACCCTGCCACTGATCCATGTCCGCATGCATTATGTACCACTGAAGTCATCAATGACTTCATATACCTTTTCCCTGCTCGTTAGCGAAGAGCGCGCTAGCCCACCGCGCCGAGCGCGGTTTCGTCTGGAACACATGGGCGAAAAGCCTGGAGTACGACAGCGAAAAGTGGAACGAATTCTTGACCGCTTGATTGCCGGTGACGGCCGGCCGGCGGACGACACCCGAGGGGAAACGCAATGCTGGCCGAGCCTGGACACTACGACTACGCACCCTATAGCGGCCGCCCGCGCATCGTCTGGCCGGGCGGCGCCCGCATAGCCCTGTGGCTGGCACCCAATATCGAGCATTACGAACTCGAGCCGCCCAGCAATCCACGCAAGGTGCCGTGGCCGCGGCCCGTGCCGGACGTGCTCAACTATGCCCATCGCGACTACGGCAACCGCGTGGGCTTCTGGCGTATGGCTGATGTGATGGCCAAGCACGGCGTGCGCGGCAGCGTTTCGCTCAACGTTGCAGTCTGTGACCACTATCCCGAAATCATCGAGCGCTGTTGCGAGCTTGGCTGGGAGCTGTTCAGCCACGGTACCTACAACACACGCTACTTCTACGACCTGTCGGAGGACCAGCAGCGCGCGGTAATCTCCGATAGCCGAGAGACCATCCTGAAGTACAGCGGCCAGTCGCTCGACGGCTGGTTGACGCCAGCCATCACCAACGACGAGACGACGCAGCACGTGCTGGCAGAAGAGGGCATCAAGTACACGCTCGACATGGTGCACGACGACCAGCCGATGCCTGTCAAGGTGCGCAACGGCCGCCTTATCTCCGTGCCCTATTCGCTCGAGGTCAACGACGTGCCGCTGTTTCAGAACCGCAACACGCCAGTCGAGCGCTACACTGCCATCGTCAAGGCGCAGTTCGACCAGCTCTACGCCGAGGGCGCCGAGAGCGGCACGGTGATGTGCATGCCGCTCCATCCGTATCTCACGGGCCAGCCGCAGCGTATCTCCGCACTCGACGAGGCGCTCGCTCATATCGTGGCGCATGACGGCGTGTGGCTGGCGACGGGACGCGAGATCGCCGCCTGGTACACCGACCATTATTACGATGCCTTCTCGAAATGGCTGGCGGCCGGAACGCCTGGGGGCCGGCGATGAGCGGCCCCGGCATCCCCAACTACCTCGACTATCCCTGGCGCCGGCGCGGCCTTGACCACGACCGGTTCCTCCATCGCAACCTGCCGCAAGCCAGGCCGGTCGTGTGGCCGGGCAAGGCGAGGGTGGCACTTTGGGTGGCCGTCCATGTCGCGCACTTCCCGATGGATATGCCGCGCCAGCCTTTCGTGGCGCCAGGCGGGGTCGACCGGCCCTATCCGAGCTATTGGGATTATACGCAACGCGACTATGGCAACCGGGTCGGTATCTACCGCCTGATGCGTGCCCTCGATGCGCGTGGCCTGCGTGCTACGGCGCTGCTCAATGCGGTGGTCGCCACGCGCTACCCCGCGCTCACAGCCGAGATCGCCGCCAGCCGATGGGAGGTCGCGGCTGCGGGGGTCGACATGGGCCGTCTGCATCACGGCGGGCTAGCTGAAGCCGATGAGCGGGCGCTCGTAAACGAGGCCGTCGGCACCTTGCGTGGCGCCTTCAAGTCGAAGATCCGCGGCTGGCATTCGCCGGCCCATTCAGAGTCGATGCGCACGCTCGATCTCGTGGCGAAGGCGGGGCTCGACTATGTCACTGACTGGATCAACGATGACATGCCCTATCCGGTGAACGCGGCGAGCGGAGAGCTGACCGCAATGCCGCTTGCTTGGGACCTGTCCGATCTGCACTTGCTATTTCAGCAGCACATGGATACCGGCGAGTTTGTCGAACAGGTCCTCCGCGCGTTCAAGACGTTGTATGCCGAGGCAGCACAAACAGGTAGCGGCCGGATCCTGACGCTTACGATTACGCCATGGTTGATGGGGCAGCCGCATCGGATTCGTGCGCTGTGCGCGATGCTCGACCGGATTCTCGAGCACGCCGGGGTGTGGCCCGCGACAGGCGCGGAGATCGTCGACGCCTGGCACGTGAGCGGCATCAGCGACAAATGACCAATGCGATGAGAATGATGGTTGCTCTGCTGAGCTTGGCACTTGGCCTCGGCTCAAACAATGATTGACGATGATAACATCAAGTTCGAAGGCACGATTTATTGCCTCGGCGATTAGCACGTGGCATGCGGCAGCGGCGGCGTGAGAAAATACCACGTGGGGCCGTCTTGCGGCTCGGGTTCAACAACGTGACAATGCCGTCCAATGCCTTACTCGTATTGTTGGGCGCCGCCAGACCTGAAACCTCGACGAAATGCCAACGAAATGCCCCTGACTGACATCACGCTGGACGACATCGAATCATTGGCCGTTGGTGCCTGGGTGCTGGGGACAGGGGGAGGCGGAAGCCCCTATCTCGGGCTGCTCAACATGCGGGCTCTCTACAAGGAGGGCTATCGCGTCCAACTCATGCCGGCATCCGAGCTTGCCGACGACGACTGGGTCGCTGCCGTTTCCAACATGGGCGCCCCACTGGTTGGCCAGGAGCGCCTCACCGACAGCCGCACCATTGCCCGTGCCGTCGACCTGATGGAACGCCACACAGGTTACCGCTTCCGCGGGATCATGGCGCTCGAGATCGGCGGCGGTAATTCGATCCAGCCGCTGATGGCCGCCGCCCATCTCAAGCGCGTCGTGATCGACGCCGACATGATGGGCCGTGCCTACCCCGAGGCGCAGATGACCTCGGT
>JAQSDT010000294.1 GCA_029946075.1 bacterium
CAGATCCTCGCCGACCACGGCGCCGACGTCATCAAGGTCGAACCGCCGGCCGGCGACGAGGTGCGCGACTGGGGCCCTCCCTTCCACGACGAGGACGCGGCGTATTTCGTCGGCATCAACCGCAACAAGCGCTCGATCGGCCTCGACCTTTCCTCCGAAGGCGGCCGCGCCGTGCTGCTCAAGATGCTGGAGACCGCCGACGTCCTGATCGAGAATTTCAAACCGGGCACGCTCGACAAATGGGGCATCGGCAACGACCTGCTGCGCGCGAAATTCCCGCGCCTCGTGCATTGCCGGATTTCCGGCTTCGGCGCCGACGGCCCGCGCGGCGGCAACCCCGGCTATGACGCCATCATCCAGGCCATGACCGGCATGATCGCGGCAACCGGCTCGCCCGAGAGCGGCCCGATGCGGATCGGCGTGCCGCTGGTCGACATCACCACCGGGCTCTATGCCGCGATCGGAATCCTGATGGCGCTGTCCGAGCGCCAGCGTTCGGGCCTCGGCCAGTTCCTCGAGACCACGCTGTACGAGACCGGTCTTGCGATCATGCATCCGCACACCGCGAACTACTTCATGCATGGCAAGCCGCCGGGACTGACCGGCAACGAGCATCCGAACCTGGTGCCGTATGCGATCTTCCCGACCAAAACCGACAACATCTTCATTGGCGTCGGCAATGACGGCACCTTCCGCAAGCTGGCCAAGGAAATCGGCAAGCCCGAACTCGGCACCGATCCGCGCTTTGCCCGCAACAAGGACCGTATCGCCAACCGCGATGCGCTGCGGGCGGAACTTGGCGCCGTATTCAGCCAGCATGAAGCCGAACCGCTCTGCAACCGGCTGCTGGCCGCGGGACTGCCCGCCGGCCCGGTGCAGAAGATCGACCAGGCGCTGACCAATCCGCATACGCTGCACCGCGGCGATATCGTCTCGAAGGACTGGTACAAGGGCGTCGCCTCCCCGATCCGGCTGGAACGCACCAAGCCGAGCGTGCGCCGCACGCCGCCGAAATTCAGCCAGCACACCGCGGAAGTGCTCGGCGAGTTCGGCTATTCCAAAGCCGAGATCGAGGCGATGGTCGCCGCCGGCGCGGTCTGCGGCTCGGAACGCAAGCGGTAGCCTCCCGTTGCCCCGGCCTCGCGCCGGGGCGACGATCGCTTGCGCCTATTTTCCGGCTTCCCTTGCCGCCCGCTTTCCCAATACCATCCTTTCGCTTATACGGTCATTTGCACGTCATCCGGCGCTGTTATCGCGCGAAACGAAGATGACGGCCCCAACCCGGAGGAATTCCATGGCACTTCGACAATTCGGCGCAGCAGCAGCAACGGCCGTTGCGCTGGCGCTGGCAAGCCCCGCTTTCGCTGCGACTGAAATCCAATGGTGGCACGCCATGACCGGCGGCAACAACGACATCGTCAACAAGCTCGCCGAAGACTTCAACGCCAGCCAGACCGACTACAAGGTCGTCCCGACCTTCAAGGGCAGCTATCCCGACACCATGAACGCCGGCATCGCTGCGTTCCGCGCCGGCACTGCGCCGCACATCATCCAGGTGTTCGAAGTCGGCACCGCGACAATGATGAGCGCCACCGGCGCCATCAAGCCGGTCTACCAGCTGATGAAGGATGCCAACGAGCCGTTCGATCCCAAGGCCTATCTGCCGGCGATCACCGGTTACTACTCGACCTCGAAGGGCGACATGCTGTCGTTCCCCTTCAACTCCTCATCGACGGTGATGTGGATCAACAAGGATGAGCTGAAGAAGGCCGGCGTCACCGAGATTCCGAAGACCTGGCCTGAAGTGTTCGATGCCGCCAGGAAGCTCAAGGCTGCCGGCCACACCACTTGCGGCTTCTCCAACGCCTGGGCGAGCTGGGTGCATATCGAGCAGTTCTCCGCCTGGCACAACGTGCCGATCGGCAGCAAGGCCAACGGCCTCGACGGTTTCGACACCGTGCTGGAGTTCAACTCGCCGCTGCACGTCAAGCATCTGCAGAACCTGATCGACCTGCAGAAGGACAAGACCTACGACTATGCCGGCCGCGCCAACGCCAGCGAAAACCGCTTCGCCTCGGGCGAATGCGCGATCTTCCTGACCTCGTCGGGCTATTACGCGACCGCCAAGAGCACCGCCAAGTTCGACTTCACCTCGGTGCCGATGCCGTATTACCCCGACGCCAAGGGCGCGCCGCAGAACTCGATCATCGGCGGCGCTTCGCTGTGGGTGATGGGCGGCAAGAAGCCCGACGAATACAAGGGCGTCGCCAAGTTCTTCACCTTCCTGTCGGCGACCGACCGCCAGGCCGATCTGCACCAGAAGTCCGGCTATCTGCCGATCACCAAGGCGGCCTACGAGAAAACCGTCAAGGACGGCTTCTACGACAAGAACCCGACGCTGCAGACGCCGCTGAAGGAACTCACCAACAAGGAGCCGACCGCAAATTCCCGCGGGCTTCGCTTCGGCAACATGGTGCAGATGCGCGACCTCTGGGCCGAAGAACTCGAAGCGGCGCTTGCCGGCAAGAAGACCGCCAAGGAAGCACTGGATGCTGCGGTCGCTCGCGGCAATGCCATGTTGCGCACGTTCGAAAAGACGGCAAAGTAGGGACAGCCACCTCGAGGGCGTCATTGTCTGCAACAAGCGCAAAGCGCTTGTGCAAAGGAGCGTAAGCAAGCAATCCATTGATCCGGCCATGCCGCTACGATGGATTGCTTCGCTTCGCTCGCAATGACGAAGGAACTGTATGGAAAAGTCCGTCGTCTTCAATAACAAGCTGCTTCCATACCTGCTGCTGATTCCGCAGCTCATCATCACATTCGTGTTCTTCTACTGGCCGGCGAGCCAGGCGGTCTGGCAATCGTTCAAGCGCGAGGACGCGTTCGGTCTGACCTCCGAATTTGTCGGGCTGGAAAACTACCAGGCGCTGTTCGCCCAGCCGGAATATTACGCGTCGATGCTGACGACGCTGATCTTCTCCTCGCTGGTGGCGGCGCTGTCGCTGTCGATCGCGCTGCTGTTCGCAACCCAGGCCGACAAGAACCTCAAGGCCGCCGGCGCCTACAAGACCTTCATGATCTGGCCCTATGCGGTGGCGCCCGCGGTCGCCGGCGTGCTCTGGATATTCATGTTCCACCCCTCGCTCGGCACGCTGGCGCGGCCGCTGCGCTGGATGAATTTAGACTGGAATCCGCTGCTCAACGGCAACCACGCCATGATCCTGGTGGTGATGGCCGCGGTGTGGAAACAGATCTCCTATAACTTCCTGTTCTTCCTCGCCGGGCTGCAATCGATCCCCAAAAGCGTGCTGGAGGCCGGCGCGATCGACGGCGCGGGTCCGATGCGGCGGTTCTGGACCATCGTGTTCCCGCTGCTGTCGCCGACCACGTTCTTCCTGCTGGTCGTCAACGTCGTCTACGTGTTCTTCGATACGTTCGGCATCATCGATGCCGTCACCGGCGGCGGCCCGGCCGGCGCCACCACCACCATGGTCTACAAGGTGTTTGCCGACGGCCGCCTCGGTGGCGATCTCGGCGGCTCCGCCGCGCAATCGGTGGTGCTGATGGTGATCGTGATCGCGCTGACCGCGATCCAGTTCAAATATGTCGAGCGCAAGGTGCAGTACTGATGGTCGAGCACCGCCCCCTCAACGACATCATCGCCTACGCGATCCTGACGCTCGGCGTCTTCATCGTCGCCTTCCCGGTCTATCTGGCCTTTATCGCGTCGACCCACGACGCCGCCACTGTGGTCGGTGGCGCCATGCCGCTGACGCCCGGCAGCCACACGCTGGAAAATTACTACCGCGCGGTGTTCGTCGGCGGCTCCCGCACCAGCCGCGAGCCGGTCGGGCACATGCTGATGAATTCCTTCATCTCGGCGATCGGCATCGCGCTCGGCAAGATCTTCATCTCGATGCTGTCGGCCTATGCGGTGGTGTATTTCCGCTTTCCGTTCCGCAAGACCGCGTTCTGGATCAT
Source organism: bacterium (assembly GCA_029946075.1). GTDB lineage: Bacteria > Pseudomonadota > Alphaproteobacteria > Rhizobiales > Xanthobacteraceae > Bradyrhizobium. The sequence goes on from JAQSDT010000294.1 coordinate 3,982, forward strand.
CTTCGTCACGCTGATGCTCCCCGTCGAAGTCCGCATCTACCCGACCTACAAGGTGGTCGCGGACCTGAAGATGCTCGACACCTACGCCGGCCTGATCCTGCCGCTGATCGCGTCGGCCACCGGAACGCTGCTGTTTCGGCAGTTCTTCATGACCATCCCCGAGGAGTTGCTGGAGGCGTCGCGGATCGACGGCGCCGGCCCGTTCCGCTTCTTCTGGGATACGCTGCTGCCGCTGTCGGTGACGACGATCGCCGCCTTGTTCGTGATCCAGTTCATCTATGGCTGGAATCAATATCTGTGGCCGCTGCTGATCACCACGCAGGATTCGATGCAGACCATCGTCACCGGCATCAAGAAGATGCTGTACACGACCGACGAACTCGCCGAATGGCAGCTGGCGATGGCCACCGCCATCCTGGCGATGCTGCCGCCGGTCGCGGTGGTCGTATTCATGCAACGGCTGTTCGTGCGCGGCCTCGTCGAGACGGAGAAGTAAGCGAACCATGGCCAACGTCACGCTGCGCAACGTCCGGAAAACCTATGCCGGTGGCTTCGAGGCCATCAAGGGCATCAATTTCGACGTCGGCGACGGCCAGTTCTGCGTGCTGGTCGGCCCCTCCGGCTGCGGCAAGTCCACGCTGCTGCGCATGGTCGCGGGCCTCGAGACCATCAGCAGCGGCGAGATCG
>JAQSDT010000295.1 GCA_029946075.1 bacterium
CCGCGAGGTGCGGTAGCTGTTGACCTTGGCGGAATGGTCGGCATAGCCGAACGAAATGCCGCAGACGACCTTGCGGTCGTCGGGCAGGTTGAAATGGCGGCGGATCAGGCCGGAATGCCGCGCCAATGCGGCCTGCGGAATGGTACCGAGGCCGAGCGCCTGCGCAGCCAGCATGAAGTTTCCGACATAGGCGCCGCAATCCACCGCACCGTAGATGCCGAGCGGCTCGTCGGTGTGAACGATCGCGACATGCGGCGCACCGAAGAAATTGTAGTTCTCCAGCGCCTGCTTGGCGTAAGCCATCTTGTCGCCGCGCGCGATGCCGAGCGTGTTGTAGAGCTGAAAACCGCTCTCGCGACGGCGATCCTGATAGACGCCGAGATATTCGCGCGGTGGGGTGAAGTCGTGATTGTCTTTCGCGCCCGACGCCGCGTCCGCATAGATCGCCTTGCGAAAGCGTTCCTTGGCTTCGCCGCTGGCGATCAGGACCTGCCAGGGCTGGCTGTTGCACCACGATGCCGTGCGTTGCGACACCTTGAGGATATGCTCAATGGTCTCGCGCGGCACTTCCCGCGGCAGGAACGCGCGCACGGAGTAGCGCTCGTTCAGGAGCTCCTCGAACACGCCGATACGGTCGGCGATTGCAGTGCGTGCGTCTGGTGCCTTCGCATCCATGATGCTTTCTCTTCCTGTCATTCCGGGGCACGCGAAGCGTGAACCCGGAATCTCAAAACTTCTGGATTCCGGGTTCGCCTTGCGGCGCCCCGGAATGACGCTGATTACCGTCCCTTGGTCGGGATCTTGTTGAACGGCACGTCCTTGTCGACCCGGATGTCGCCGGGCAGACCGAGCACGCGCTCGGCGATGATGTTGCGCAGGATTTCGTCGGTACCGCCGGCGATACGCATCGAGGGCGACGACAGCAGCATCTGCTGGAACTGGCCGCTCGCCACTTCCTCATCCGCGCCGGTCAGCGCGCCGGCTGCACCTTCCAGATCCATCGCGTAGCTTGCGATGTCCTGCAGCATGCTGCCGGAGACCAGCTTGCCGATGGAGTTTTCGGGGCCCGGACGTTCGCCCTTCGACAGCGACGAGATCGCGCGGTAACTGGTGTACTTCAAGCCGCTCGCCTTCACCGCCCAGCTCGCGAGTTTCGAACGGGTCGCGGGGTCGTCGATCGCTAGCCCGTCATCGGTCATCAGGTTCGAGCAGAACTCGAACATTTCGGGGAAACCGGTCGCAAGCCGCGAGCCGATCGACATGCGCTCGTTCATCAGCGTCGTCAGCGACACGTTCCAGCCGTCGCCGACCGCGCCGAGCCGCTGCGAGTCCGGGATCACGACGTCGGTGAAATAGACCTCGTTGAATTCCTGCATGCCGTTGGCCTGCTTGATCGGCCGCACCTCGACGCCCTTGCTCTTCATGTCGAGGAAGAACATCGTCAGGCCCTTGTGCTTGGGCACGTTGGGATCGGTGCGCGTGATCAGAAGGCCGTAATCCGAATAGTGCGCGCCCGAGGTCCAGATCTTCTGGCCGTTGACGATCCAGTTGTCGCCCTGCTTCTCAGCGCGGGTGCGCAGGCCCGCGACGTCGGAGCCGCCGGCCGGCTCGGAGAACAGCTGGCACCAGATGTGTTCGCCGGAGGCGAGCTTCGGCAGATAGTGTCGCTTGTGCTCCTCGCTGCCGAACGCCATCACGGTCGGCCCGCACATGCCCTCGCCGATCTGGAACGGCTGGGTCAGCTTGCCGTAGACACCCTCTTCCTGCTGCCAGATCACCTTCTCGATCGGCGTGGCGCCACGGCCGCCATATTCCTTCGGCCAGTGCAGGCAGGCCCAGCCGCCTTCGGCCTTCTTCTTCTGCCAGGCCTTGCCGACGTCGACGATCTCTTCCTTTTCCAGCCGGATGCGGCCGAGCGAGGATTTTGAAAGCTCCGCCTCGTACTTCTTCGGTGCGTTGGCCTCGACCCATTTGCGGGCGGTGGCGCGGAATTCGGCTTCCTGGGGGGTATCGTCGAAATTCATGGCGGCTTCCCTTCTGTTTGTCATTCCGGGGCGCGCATCGCGCGAACCCGGAATCTAGAGGTTATGTAGCTCGAGGTTCCGGGTTCGCCGCTTCGGGGCGCCCCGCCACGACACTCACGCCCGGCCCTTGGTCGGGATCTTGTTGAACGGCACGTCCTTGTCGACCCGGATATCTCCGGGCAGACCGAGCACGCGCTCGGCGATGATGTTGCGCATGATCTCGTCGGTGCCGCCCTCGACGCGGGTGCCCGGCGCACGCAGCAGCATCGCCTGGAATTTGCCGGCGACCTCGGCATCCTCCGGCCCGCTCAGCACGCCGGCGGCGCCCTGGAGATCGAGCGCATACATCGCGACTTCCTGCACCATCGAGCCCGCCACCAGCTTGCCGATGGAATTTTCCGGACCGGGACGATCGCCCTTCGACAGCGCCGAGATCGCGCGCATGCTGGTGTAGCGAAGACCGCTGGCCTTCACCGCGTAATTCGCCAGCCGCGAACGCACGCCCGGGTCCTCGATAGCCGGACCGTCTTCCAGCATCAGGCTGTTGCAGAAGTCGAACAGTTCGGGGAAGCCGGTCGAGACGCCGGCGCCGATCGACATACGCTCGTTCATCAGCGTGGTCAGCGACACGTTCCAGCCGTCGTTGACGGCACCGAGCCGCTGCGAGTCCGGGATCTTCACGTCGGTGAAGTAGACCTCGTTGAAGTCGGAATGGCCGCTGGCCTGCTTGATCGGCCGCACCTCGACACCCGGGCTCTTCATGTCCAGGAAGAACATGGTGAGGCCCTTGTGCTTGGCGACGTTCGGATCGGTGCGCGTCAGCAGGATGCCGTAATCAGAGTAGTGCGCGCCGGAAGTCCAGATCTTCTGGCCGTTGATGATCCAGTTGTCGCCCTGCTTCTCGGCGCGGGTGCGAAGACCCGCGACGTCAGAACCGCCGGCGGGTTCGGAGAACAATTGACACCAGACCTTCTCACCCGACGCCAACGGCGGCAGATACTTCTTCTTCTCGTCCTCTCCGGCGAACGCCATCATGGTCGGCCCGCACATGCCGTGGCCGATGATGAACATGCCGGAAAGCTTTCCGAACGGGCCCTCTTCCTGCTGCCAGATCACGCGCTCGATCGGCGAGGAGCCGCGGCCGCCATATTCCCTGGGCCAGTGCAGGCACGCCCAGCCGGCATCGGCCTTCTTCTTCTGCCAGGCCTTTGCGACCTCGAGCATGTTGGCGTTCTTGAGCGCGGCGCGCCCAAGTGAAGCCTTGCGCAACTCGTCCTCATATTGCTTGGGCGCGTTAGCCTGGATCCAGGCCCTCGCTTCAGCGCGGAACGCGGCTTCCTGCGGGGTGTCGTCGAAGTTCATGTTTTCAATCCTCGGCCGCGCTCCGGCTTCGTAGGATGGGTGGAGCGAAGCGATACCCATCTCTTTTGTGGCCAATGTGATGATGGGTTTCGCTACGCTCTACCCATCCTACGGTCTCATGAACTCAAGCCGCATTCTTCTTGCGCATGCGGTCGATCAACTGGTCTTCCCAGTACGACAGGCTGCCGAGCGTCAGCGCGGTGGCGTTGGCGCGGCGGTAGTACATGTGGCAGTCGAACTCCCAGGTGAAGCCCATGCCGCCGTGAACCTGGATGTTGTTCTTGGAGCAGTGCTGGAACGCCTGCGTCGCGCTGATGCGCGCGGCGGCGGCCGCCTCCGGCAGTTCACCGGCATTGGTCGAGAGCGCCCAGGCGCCGTAGTAGCAATTGGAGCGCGCCAGCGTCGCCGAGACGTACATGTCGGCGAGGATGTGCTTCACCGCCTGGAACGAGCCGATCGGCCGGCCGAAGGCGATACGGTCGAGCGCGTAGTCGCGGCCCATTTCCAGCGCGCGGTCGGAACCGCCGACCTGTTCGAACGCCAGCAACACGGCCGCGCGATCCAGTACCTGCGTCAGAACGCTCCAGCCTTCGCCGGCGGCGCCGAGCGGCTCGGCCTTGGCGTTGGTGAAGGTGAGTTCGGCCTGGCCGCGGGTCGGATCGAGATTGGTCAGCGATTTTACGGCAACGCCGCCGGCCTTGAGGTCGACGATGAACAGCGAGATGTCGGCGTCACGTCCGCTTGAGCCGGTGCGCGCGGCAACGATGGCGAAATCGGCGATGGCGCCATCCGGCACCGGCTTCTTGACGCCATTGAGCGTGCCGCCGGAGGCCTGCAGCTTGATCGCCTTCGGCGATGGATTGCCCTTGCCTTCGAACAGCGCCAGCGTGCCGATCGCTTCACCCGAAGCAATCTTCGGCAACCACTTCTGCTTCTGCGCATCGGAGCCGGCGATCAGCAGGGCTTCGGCGGCGAGATAGACGGTGGAAGAAAACGGCACCGGCGCATTGGCGCGGCCCATTTCCTCGGCGATCACGCAGAGTTCGAGATGACCGGCGCCCGCACCGCCGAACGCTTCGGGGATCGCAACGCCGAGAAAACCCATCTCGGCGAGGCCCTTCCACAGCGCCTTGTCATAGGTCGCCTTGCCGTCCAGCACCTCGCGCACGGCCTTCGGCGGGCATTGTGCGGTGAGGAACTTCCTCGCCTCGTCGCGCATCTGCTTTTGTTCGTCGGAGAAATCGAAGTTCATGGCGTGTTACTCGCGTTAGTGA
>JAQSDT010000296.1 GCA_029946075.1 bacterium
CGATGCTCACCGGCTCGCTCGGCATGCTGCCGTCGGCCTCGCTCGGCGAGATCGATGCCAAGACGAAAAAGCGCCGCTCGCTGTTCGAGCCGGTGCACGGCTCGGCGCCGGATATTGCAGGCAAGGGCCTTGCCAATCCGATCGCGATGATCTCCTCGTTCGCGATGGCGCTGCGCTATTCCTTCGACATGGGCGCGCTCGCCGACAAGGTGGAAGCGGCGATCGCCGCGGTGCTCGCCAGCGGGCTTCGTACGGCCGACATCAAGTCCGAGGGTACGACCGCAGCCAGCACCACCGAGATGGGCGATGCGATCCTGAAGGAACTGCAGAAGCTGCACGCGTAAGGGATTCGGCCTACGGCTCAAATAAAAAATGCCCGGCTTCGGCCGGGCATTTTCGTTGTCAGGTGATTTCGTCGCTCAGTACAGCGGGAAGCGCTGCGGATAGCCGCCCATATCGGACGGCGGGTTCAGCGGCCCGCGGTCGATCGGGCGGTTGAGGTTCTCGCGCGCGAACGAAGGGTAGCCGATTTCCGGCGGGAAGGCGTAGTCGGTGAACTTGCGGTCGCCCGGCAGCACTTCGGTGCCGGCATCGAGCCAGGAGCGCGTGGTGACGTAAACGCGGGTGCGGCCCTGCTGGTACGAACGGTTGGGTCCGCTGGTGCCGTAATAGGGACGGCCATCGCGGTCGTATTTCAGCTTGGTGTTCTGGGCGTCGGCCGGGGTGGCGCCGACGGCGACGAGGGCCACAGCAAGCATCATCGCGAGCTTGCTCGCAGCGGAGAATTTCGGGGTCATTGCATCCTCGTCCTTGTCAGCCGTCCGGGCAGCTGGCCGATCGTCAACCGTGATTAAGCCCATTGTAGCCGTCTCGTTGCTGCGGTCGCTAGGTCAATTGGGCCACAGGCGGCGGAATAATGCGGCGCAAAGCGAAAAGTTTCATGAAAACCAGTGCCTTGGCCGGATGTTGCCACAATTGTGAAGCCGGGCGCGCAAGCGCGGGTGAAGCCGTTACAGCGCGCCGCGCAGCCGCGGGTTGTCGGAGCCGGTCAGCCAGTCGGCCGAAAGCGCGGGCGCGGCCGTGCTGGTGCAATCGCTGCGCCTGAGTTCAGCATGGGCGAACAATTCAGCCAGTTTCGGCTCGTTTCCGGCCGTGAGCAGGATCAGCCGGTTCAGCATGCAGCCGATCGCGGCCCGGCGGGCGGGCAGGCTGTCGCCCTGGCAGGACCAGCCGGAAATGCGAAAATGCGGATCGTCGATGCGCTTGAGGAAGCCGAGGCAGCCGCGCTGGGTGTCCGGTCCGGTGAGGCTGAACAGGGTCACAGCGCCGAACTTGCTGTCGATGAACCCCGCGGTTTCGAGCTCGCGCCGGCCGGAGGGATCCATCCTGGCGGCAATGTCGGAGATCGGGGATGCCGGCTGCAGGAGCTCGCCGCCCGGACGGTAGAGCTCCAGCTCGCCAACCGGGGCGTTGCCGACGCCATTCCAGCGGAAAACGTCCTTGCGGCCGCCCTCGGGGTGGCGAAAAATCTCGTAAGCCTCTGTTTTACCGGGGAAAACGAACTGGCTGACGGCGAAAGCCGGCACCGGGCGCCCGGCCAGGGTCCAGCCGCCCTTGGCGGTCGGCTCGGCGGCCACGGCGTCAGGCAGCCGGTCCCAGGCGGCGATGACGCCGATGGTGAGCAGCGCGAGCGCCATCAGGTAGGCGCAGAGCCGTGCCAGCGTGCCGCAGACCTCGTCGACGGCGCTCGCCAGCACCGGATGAATTCTGGTCGTATAACAGGAAGGAGCCGGATCGGCTGAAAACGAATGCATCAAACGCCCAAACACATCGGTCGAGCGTTGCTGGATTCCGGCGCGTTTTCTTCACGCCAACCGGTATCCACTTCGCCCGAAAACGCTATAAGGGCGTTTCTCGCATAGAAGCGCTGCCTTCCCCCTTTCCGCGCGGAGCGGCCGGGCGGGATTTTTCCTCGGAGAGTGAACGATGGGTTACAAAGTCGCTGTCGTCGGTGCGACCGGCAATGTCGGACGCGAAATGCTCAACATCCTCGACGAGCGCAAATTCCCCGCCGACGAGGTCGTGGTGCTGGCCTCGCGCCGCAGCGTCGGCGTCGAGGTCTCCTATGGCGACCGTACCCTGAAGGTCAAGGCGCTCGAGCATTACGACTTCTCCGACGTCGACATCTGCCTGATGTCGGCCGGCGGCGCGGTGTCGAAGGAATGGTCGCCGAAGATCGGCGCTGCCGGCGCCGTCGTGATCGACAATTCGTCGGCCTGGCGCATGGATCCGGACGTGCCGCTGATCGTGCCGGAAGTGAACGCGGACGCCTGCAAGGGCTTTACCAAGAAGAACATCATCGCCAACCCGAACTGCTCGACCGCCCAGCTCGTGGTGGCACTGAAGCCGCTGCACGACAAGGCCACCATCAAGCGCGTCGTGGTCGCGACCTATCAGTCGGTGTCGGGCGCCGGCAAGGATGCGATGGACGAGTTGTTCTCGCAGACCAAGGCCGTCTACACCAACAGCGAGCTGATCAACAAGAAGTTCCCCAAGCGTATCGCCTTCAACGTCATCCCGCAGATCGACGTCTTCATGGAGGACGGCTACACCAAGGAAGAGTGGAAGATGATGATGGAGACCAAGAAGATTCTTGATCCCAAAATCAGGCTGACCGCGACCTGCGTGCGCGTGCCCGTGTTCGTCGGCCATTCGGAAGCCGTCAATATCGAGTTCGAGAACCCGATCACCGCCGACGAAGCCCGCAACATCCTGCGCAATGCGCCGGGTTGCCTCGTGATCGACAAGCACGAGCCCGGCGGCTACGTGACGCCGTATGAAGCGGCGGGTGAAGACGCCACCTACATCAGCCGTATCCGCGAGGACAACACCGTCGAGAACGGCCTGGAGCTGTGGTGCGTCTCGGACAATCTGCGCAAGGGGGCTGCGCTGAACGCGATCCAGATCGCGGAATGCCTGATCAACCGCAAGCTGATCACCGCAAAGAAGAAGGCGGCGTAAGAAGGCCACCCGCTTTATGAGTGCCAAGGCGCCGGACCAGCCGACGGAACCGTCGGCGACCTACAAGCCGAACCCGACGCTCAAGCGCGTCGAGCGCGGCTTCGAGGGCGTGCTGTTCAACAGCCGCTGGCTGATGGCGCCGTTTTACTTCGGCCTCGTCGTCAGTCTTGCGGTGCTGCTGTTCAAGTTCTGCGCGGTGCTGTGGGAATTCATCGTCCACGCCGCGGGCGCCAAGGAGTCCGACATCATCCTCGGCGCGTTGTCGCTGATCGACCTGTCGCTGACCGGCAATCTGATCCTGATCGTGGTGTTCTCGGGCTACGAGAATTTCGTCTCCAAGATCGATCCCGCCGGCCATCCGGACTGGCCCGAATGGATGACCAAGGTCAATTTCGGCGGGCTTAAACAGAAGCTGCTGGCCTCGATCGTCGCGATCTCGGCGATCCAGGTACTCAAGGCCTTCATGAATATCGACACCAATTTCGATCCGACCAAGCTCGGCTGGCTGGTCGGCGTGCACCTGGCGTTCGTGTTCTCGGCCGTGATGCTGGCGATCTCCGACCGCTGGGGCGGCGGCGACCACGGCGGGGAATGATTTCCCTCTAGCCGCCGGCGTCCTGTGCTTCGCGCACGCTGTTAAATTCCTTCGCGGTCTTGTCGAGCACGAACAGCGAGCCTTCGGCGACGCCGAAATAGGCGCCGTGAATGTTCATCTCGCCGCGCTCGACGCGCGAGCGCACGAACGGAAACGTCATCAGGTTTTCGAGGCTGCGGAAGATCGCGGCCTTCTCGATCCGGACGACGAAGTCCTGCATGGCTTCATGCTCGCGCTGCTCGACCACCTCGCCCGGCTTGATGAACATCTGCATCCAGCGGCCGATGAAGTCGCCCGGCGACAGCGGGTCGATCTTGTCGATGAAGGCCTTGATGCCGCCGCACTGGGCATGCCCGAGCACGACGATGTGCTGGATGCGGAGCACGTTGACCGCATATTCCAGCGCCGCCGACACGCCGTGCGCGCCGCCGTCGGGCTGATACACCGGGACGAGGTTGGCGACGTTGCGGACCACGAACAGCTCACCCGGGCCGGCGTCGAAGATCACTTCGGGCGAGACGCGGGAATCGCAGCAGCCGATCACCATCACGGCCGGCGACTGGCCGCGCTCGGAAAGTTCCCGGTAGCGTGTCTGTTCGGTGGGCAGCCGCTGCGAGGTAAAGGTCCGGTAGCCTTCGAGCAGATGTTGCGGAAAGGAGTTCATGGGTATCCTGCCTGTTCTCGCCAGTGCTAACCATAGACCAAAGACGGGAACAAGGCTTTCGGAGCCCGGTCTGAAATGTTAGGGCGTGGAGTTCCAGTGAGAAGAGGAAACCAGCCCATGATCCGTCCGCGCCGCAGCCTGTTGTTCATGCCGGGATCGAACGCGCGGGCGCTGGAAAAGGCGCGCACGCTGCCCGTCGACGGTATCATTCTCGATCTCGAGGATGCGGTGGCACCGGACGCCAAGGCCACCGCACGGGACCAGATCGCCAGGGCGGTCGCGGCCGGCGGCTTCGGCAAGCGCGAGGTGCTGATCCGGGTCAACAGCCTGGATACGCCGTGGTGGATCGACGACGTCACGATGGCCGGCAAG
>JAQSDT010000297.1 GCA_029946075.1 bacterium
AATCTCGGCCTGACCGGCATCGCCCTCGACGGCGCCAAAATTCCCCTGCCCAATCGCCGCGGTCTTCTTCACTGCGTCGGCGGACGCGACATCCGCGTGACCGATTGCGAGATCACCGGCAGCGGCGGCAACGGCATCTGGCTCGAGCAGGTATCCGGCGATATCTCCAACAACATCTTCACGAAGATCGCCACCACGGCTGTCGTGTCGTTCGACGCGCTCGGCCTGATCGTCTCGCGCAACACCATCATCGATACCAACGACAACGGCATCGAGATCCTGCGCACCTCGATCGGCGACGATGGATCGCTGGTGCTCGATAACCGCATCGAGGACATCAAGGCCGGACCCGGCGGTTCCGGCCAGTACGGCAATGCCATCAACGCCTTCCGCGCCGGCAATGTGATCGTGCGCGGCAACCGCATCAGGAATTGCGACTACTCCGCGGTGCGCGGCAATTCGGCCTCCAACATCCAGATTTCAGGCAACAGCGTCAGCAACGTCCGCGAGGTCGCGCTCTATTCGGAATTCGCGTTCGAGGGCGCCGTGATCGCCAACAACACCGTCGACGGCGCGGCCGTCGGCGTCTCCGTCTGCAATTTCAACGAGGGCGGACGCATCGCCGTCGTGCAGGGCAACATCATCCGCAATCTGCTGCCGAAGCGCCCGATCGGCACCGCGCCGGACGACGATGCCGGCGTCGGCATCTATATCGAGGCGGATTCGACCGTGACCGGCAACGTGATCGAGAACGCGCCGTCGTTCGGCATCATCGCCGGCTGGGGCAAATATCTCCGCGACGTCGCGATATCGGGCAACGTGATCCGCAAGGCCTTCGCCGGCATCGGCGTGTCCGTGATGCCGGGCGCCGGAACGGCGCTGGTCAGCAACAACATGATCTCGGAAACGCCGCGCGGCGCCGTGGTCGGGCTCGACCATGCCCGCGCCATCACCACCGACCTGACGGACGAACGCGCCCAGCGCTACGCGCAGGTCGTGATCGGCTCCAACGCGGTGCGGCGATAGGTAGGCGGCTGCCGGCTACAGCGCGTTGCGCAGCAGCGGGTAGCGTTCCTGCATGACATCGAGGTCGGGCGCCGGCAGCGGAATGTCGTCCAGTTCAGGCGCGTCGTTGATCAAGGGCATATCCGCCTGGCCACCGAGTACACTCTCCAGCGCGATCAGGACGTCCTCCGGAATGTCGCGCGGCGGTTCGGCCACAATCGATTCCAGCTGCAGCTGAATGATCGGCTCCGGAGGCGTCTCGACGATCTGGAATTTGTGGGTCGTAGCGCCATACCGGACGGCGTCGAACGCGGCCTTGTCCGGCGCATCCTCCCGCGCCAGCAAATCGCGCCAGGTTTCGACCGCGGCCTTGGCTTCCTGGATATTCGCGAGAAACGACTGCTCGCTGTGAAAACGGCGCCAGCGGCCGGTTTCGAACAATTCGGTGAGGTATTCCAGCCGCTGCTCGGCCAGATTGCACCCGCGCGCAACTGTGTTGCGGCCCCGTGAGACGTCTACCCGATGTGTCATGAACCTGCCCGCAAGGAGAAAAACGGACGCCGACGCAACCGAGACGAATCACTTCAAGGTGACAGGACTATTCTGTGGAAAACTTTTTCGTTGTCCAGCTTGCGTGCATATCGCCCCGCGTTCTTACGGAGAAACCGCGGCGATTCCCGGTCAAGCCGTACAAGCGGCATGGCCGTGTTGCGAAGGGTGGCGCGGCGCTTTCGCCAGTCACGGCAGGCCGCGTGTCGCCAGCCGTTTGGGCTGATACCAGCTTCTGAAAATAGGCCGCTGAAAAGAAAAGACCCGTCCGGGGGGACAACCGGACGGGTCAAGCCATATGGGCGCTTGGGGTGGATGGGCGCTCGCGCTCAATACAGCCAATGGGGAGGGATAACCGCTCCCACATCATTTGGTCGCGGCAGGCGCGCCGAACGTTCAAACGATCTGGCGATTTTTTTCGGCGGAAAGTTCGGCGCCGAATGCGGAAATCACTGCGCAGATGGCCGATTCACGGCATTTGCCGCCGATTTTTCCGCCGCCATGGACGGAGCGGAATCGCCGAGCGCCCGGCTCACGGAAGCGTTATCGCTGGACGGATCGAGCGTCGGTGTTTTTTCGCCGGCCGGCTTTCCGGAAACGGCGGCCAGCGGCACCGCCGGAGCTGCCACCGCGGCGGTGACCGCGGCAAAGGCATCCGTCCCGCCGGCCCCGAACAGATCGTCGCGGCCGGGCGCGCCGAGATCGCGGGCCGTTCTGGTCAGGATCGCGCGCACGTCATTCGGCTTCAATGCCGGATTGCGCTCCATGATCAGCGCCGCGACGCCGCTGACATAGGCGGCGGAGAACGAGGTGCCTGACGTAATCTGGTATTTCTCGTCCGGCGCCGGCAGGAAGATGTCCGCGCCGGGCGCCGCGATGGCGATGTAGTTGCCGCGGTTGGACGCCGCAAACAGCTTTTCCTGGGCGTCGGTGCCGCTGACGGCGATGACGTTCGGATTGGCGGCGGGATAGAGCGGCGGCGACTTCGCGCCGGCGTTGCCCGCGGCGGCGACCATCAGGATGCCCTTTGAGGCCGTCGCGGCCACGCCGCGCTCGATCAACGGATCCTTCGGGCCGGCAAAGCTCATATTGATGATCTGTGCGCCGTGCTCGGCGGCATAATCCAAGCCCTTGAGGATCACGTAGGACGTGCTTTCCGCCCCGCCCGCGCCGCCGCCGAAGGCGCGGATCGCCAGCAGCCTCGCCTCGGGTGCGCTGCCCATCAGCCTGGCGTGGGCGACGATCGCGCCGGCAATGCCGGTGCCGTGCGCGTGCGGGCCTTCCTTGCTGCCGAGCGCGTCAAAGCTGTCGGAAACCGAGTTGGCAAGCTCGGGGTGTTTGACGTCGATGCCTGAATCGATCACCGCGATGGTGACGTTCATGCCGCGCACCAGCGCATGGGCCTGCGGCAGCCGCAGTTGCGCGACCGCGTACTGGGCCGGATCGCCTTCGGTCGCCGAACGCTTCTGGTCCTGCAGCAAGTAGCGGAAATTGAATTGCACCGACCGCACGCTGGCGTCGGCCGCGAACTCGCGCCGCACCGTATCCACCGGACGCTGGTTGACGATCCGGAACAGACCGATGGTACTGCCGATCAGCGGAAAAATCTGCGAGGCGATGCGCTCGAGGCCGTAACGCCGCGCCAGCGCGTCGGCATCGGCATTGGACAACGAACCGTCGATCTCGGCGACGAGTTCGTTCCTGACGGCGCGCGTGTTGATCGCCGCCTGCGCATTATTGTTCTTTTGCGCGCCGCTGTTGCCCTTCTTGCCGGACGCGCCGCTGCCGCCGCCGTCGGACACCACGGGACGATCGAAGCATTCACCGTCGGGGCCGCGAAGCGCGGACTGGCACACCGGATAAAGATTGGGTGAGAAGCGCGCATAGGGCAGCGTCGACTGGATGCCGGTCGACGGACGCAGCCGCGCGGTCGAGCCCATGCCACCCGCAGGCGGGATGCGGGACGTGGTCGTCACCGTCGTGGTTGGCCGGGCAGCAATCGCCGGATTGATCCGCGGCGCGACCGGATTGATGGTGGGCACGCGCGAGCCGATGTTGAGATTGGGCGTGCGCATCATGTTCTGCGCATGAACCGACGAGGCGCCGAGCGCCAGCAACGGAAAACACGCGGCCGACAACACCAACGCGTTACGCGTTTTCGTCAGCCAGTTCGCACCAACATGGACCATGGGACCTCGGCTCGCCCGGGTGCGCGTCACGCCTTACGGCGTTGCCACCGCGAGGCTGACGATCTTCTCACGCTGCAGACGGCTCAGCAGGTTTGCCGCTTCGTCCTTGCTCATCGCATTGAACTGCAGACGGAACATGCCGCCCTTGGCGCCGTCGACGATCGAGGCCTGATAATTGTCGAGCAATGCGGTGATGTCGGCGATGCGGGCTTCCGGCGCGAACCGCACCAGCGCGCGCGTCGGCGCAGCAGCAGCGCCGAAGTCACGGGTCAGCGGCGCCGAGGTTTCCTTGATGCTCAGCGACGCCGTCTGGAACGAGCCGGCCTGGTTCTTCATCAGTACCGCGCCGATCACACCGGCCTGCAACAGCAGCGCCGCGGCGCCGAGGCTGGCCGACCAGGCCAGCGTGCGCGGCGAAAGCTTTGCGAAGAATTCCGACGCGCGGGCGGCAAGGCCCACCGAAAGCGAGGGCTTGCGCACGGGCTCTCCATCGATCGCCGCGAACAGCTTCTGCATGGCGCGCACCGACGGTGCACCGAGGCTCTCGTTGAGATGGATCGTCTCGGCATATTCCTCGCGGATGACGGCGTACTGGCGCGCCAGTTCCGGATCGCCGGCGAGCGCTTCGTCGACGCGGCGCGCATCGCGCGCGTTGAGCGTGCCGGCTGCGTGGAACGGCAGCAGCATCTCGATCTCGCCGGGCTCTTGATCCAGCATTTTCTTGCTCGCCGCCATCATGGCCAACCTCGTTCTATGCCGGCTGCCTTCAGCAACTCGGCCAATTTCTTGCGCGCATAAAACAGGCGCGTCTTCACGGTGTTCTCCGGTATCCCGACGATTTCGGCCACTTCTTCCACGGATTTCTCGTGGTAGTAGACGAGATCGACAATCTCCCGATGCTCCG
>JAQSDT010000298.1 GCA_029946075.1 bacterium
CGACTGATAGAGCGGCGGCAGCACGCGAAGGGCGCGCAGCGCGTCCGCCATCATGGTGCCGCGGCCGGGGCCGAGTTCGACCAGCCGCAGCATCGGCGGCGAGCCGATCGCCTTCCACACGGAGGCCGCCCACAGCCCGATCAGTTCGCCGAACATCTGGCTGACTTCAGGGGCGGTGGTGAAGTCGCCCTCGCGGCCCAGCGGATCGCGCGACACGTAGTAACCGTGCTGCGGATGCATCAGGCACAGTTCCATGTATCGCCAGACCGGCATCGGTCCGGACGATTTGATCAGCTTCTTGATCTCCGACTGCAGCGGCGAAAATTCGGTCACGGCCTGCCTTGAATCGATTTCTGCAATGGCTCACGGGTCTCGCGGCGCCATGCCGTCACAACGAGGATGGCTCCGACAATGATCATCGGCACCGACAACAGCATACCCATTGTCAGCCCGCCCCACAAAAATCCGAGTTGGGGGTCCGGTTCGCGGAAAAATTCGCTGGCGATGCGCGCAAAGGCGTAAATCGCGATGAAACTGCCGAGAATGAGACCCGGCCGCTTCAGGGCGCCCATCCGGATCATAAGGGCCAGAATGGCAAACAGCAGAATGCCTTCCAGTCCGGCCTCGTAGAGCTGGCTCGGGTGGCGCGGCAGCGGGCCGCCATTCGGGAATACCATCGCCCAGGGCACGCTGGCATCCGCCGTGCGGCCCCACAGCTCGCTGTTGATGAAATTGGCGAGCCGCCCGAGGAACAGCCCGATCGGCCCGACCGCGGTGGTGATGTCGCCGAGCGAGAGGATCGAGATGCCGTTTTTTCGGGCAAACAGCATCACCGCGGCGACGCAGCCGAGGAAGCCGCCGTGGAACGACATGCCGCCGTTCCACAGCTGGAAGATTTCCGCCGGGTGCTGGACGAAGAAGGCGGGGTTGTAGAACAGCACGTAGCCCGTTCGGCCACCGACGATGATGCCGATCGTGACCCACAGGATGAAGTCGTCGAGTTGCACCAGCGTGATCGGCGCCGGTCCGCCCCACAGCTGCTCGCGCTTGACCAGCGCGCGGGCATAGATCCACCCGAGCACGATGCCGCCGATATAGGCCAGCGCATACCAGCGGATCGCAATCGGCCCGAGCGAGATGGCGATCGGGTCGAATACCGGAAAGGCGATGGTGAGGGACGGCATCGTGCGCGATGGTCTACGGCGTCAGGTTGCGGCGGTAAAGCGCGAGCAGGCGCTCCCAGTGCCGCTCGGCGGCGTCACGGTGATAGACCGGACGCTTCGGGAAAGCGAAGCCGTGATGCGTGCCGGGGTAGACCTCGACCTCGTTGTTCGAGCCCTTCATCGCATTCGTAACCTTGTCGATGATCTCCTGCGGTGCATAGATGTCGGTTTCGGCGCAGGCGAAATACAGTTCGGCCCTGGTCTTCGACGTGGCCAGATGCGGGCTGTCGGCCTGGTCGGTCGCCAGATGCGTGCCGTAGATCGACGCGGCGGCCTTCACGCGATCCGGGAAATGCGTCGCCGCGTTGACCGCGTAACGGCCGCTCATGCAATAGCCCACCGTGCCGACGATCTTCGTGTTCGCGGCCTTCTGGGTCTCGGCATAGGCCAGCAGCGCCTTGGTGTCTTCCATGACAAGGGGAATGTTGATCGAGTTCATCAACTCGAACATCCGCTTGCGTTCCGGCGCTTCCGGGTCCGGCGGGATCGGCCCGATTTCCATGACCCCGGCGCGGTAGTACATGTTGGGCAGCATCACGTAGTAGCCCGAGGTCGCGAGCCGCCGCGCCATGTCGCGCAGCTCTTCGCGGATCGCCGGCGCGTCCATGTAGAACAGGATGACCGGAAACGGTCCGCCGCGTTCGGGATGGGTGATGAAGGTGGTGGTCTTGCCGTCCTTGGTCGCAATATCGATCTGCTGGTCGATCATGGGCGTTTCTTTGTGTTTGTGATTCTGGGTTCGGGCGGGCGCTGAATACGATTGCAAGGAAACCGCAGCATGACAAGGCAAACGGCCTTCACGCCGGGCTTGAACAGACCGCCCGGGATCGCCATTGTCTTGGTTCAAGCGATGACAGCGACCGGAGCGTTCCAGATGACCCAGACCAGCAATCGGTTTTTCGACGAGATCGGCCGTTTGATGAACGACGCCGCCGGCGCCGCCCAGGGCGTCAAGCGCGAGGTCGACACCGTCGTGCGCAACCAGGCCGAAAAGATCCTGCGCGACCTCGATATCGTCAAGCGCGAGGAGTTCGAGGCGGTCAAGGACATGGCCCGCCTGGCGCGCGAGGAAAACGAGGCACTCAAGGCCCGTATTGCCGCCCTGGAAGCCAGGCTCGGCGTATCGCCGACGGAGTCTGGTTCGGCGATTTAGGTCCCGTAGTCCGGATGGAGCCAACGGGTCGCGCGAATGCGCGCCCGATGACAGGCTCCGCGCAATCCGGGAATAGTGCCTCAATTGACTGGCGGCCCCCGGATTTCGCTGCGCTCGATCCGGGCTACGAGAGCTTCCCCGGACACCCCCCAAACCCGCCAAAAAATCCCTTCATTTCCTTGTCATTTCGCCCCTTTGGGGCTAAAAGCCGCCACGTCCGCAGCCCCCGCACCCCTGGAGGCTTGCTGTAGGACGCTAAACGGGCCGCGATGCGGCCTTTAACTTTTTAGAAAACAAGGACTTACAACGATGGCGACCGTCAAGGAATTGAAGGCGACCGCACGTCCGCAGAGCGGCAAGGGGGCCGCCCGGGCAGAGCGTCGCGCCGGCAGAGTGCCCGGAGTGATCTATGGTGACAACCAGCCCCCCGTGACCATCTCGGTCGACGATGCCGAACTGCGCCAGCGCATCCTGGCCGGCCGGTTCCTCACCACGCTGTTCGACATCGATCTCGAGGGCAAGAAGCACCGCGTGATTCCGCGCGACTTCCACCTCGATCCGGTGCGCGACTTCCCGATCCATGTCGACTTCATGCGGCTCGGCGTCGGCGCCACCATCCGCGTCAGCGTTCCCCTGCACGTCGTGAACGGCGAAACCTCGCCGGGCGTGAAGCGTGGCGGCACGGTCAACATCGTCACCCACACCATCGAGCTCGAATGCTCGGTCGACAACATTCCGCAGTACATCGAGGCCGATGCCAGCACGCTGGAAATCAGCCACTCGCTGCATCTGTCCGACATCAAGCTGCCGACCGGTGTGAAGTCGCTGTCGCGTGAAGACGCGACGCTCGTCACCATCGTGCCGCCGTCCGGTTACGCCGAAGAACAGAAGGCTGCGGCGACTGCCGCGGCTGGCGGTGCTGCGGCTCCGGGCGCTGCTCCGGCAGCGGGTGCGGCGGCTGCTCCGGCAGCGGGTGCTGCTCCGGCGGCTGGTGCGAAGGCACCCGCGGCTGGCGCCAAGGCGCCTGCCGGCGGCGACAAGAAGAAGTAAGGCGCATGATCCGCCAAAGTGTGAGCGGTCTGGCGAAAGATCATGCGCTAATTATTAAGTTGGCGCGCGATCGGACGCAAAACCGGATCCCACTTTTGCTGATCGCGCGCTAGCGGGATGCCGCGTCATGCGCCTGTTTGTTGGCCTCGGTAATCCCGGCGCAAAATACGCCGCCAACCGGCACAACATCGGGTTCCTCGCTGTCGACGAAATTGCGCGGCGTCATGGTTTCGCACCATGGCGCCGCCGTTTTCAGGGTGAGACTTCCGAAGGCACGCTCGATCGCGAGCGCGTCGTTCTGCTCAAGCCGACCACCTACATGAACGACTCCGGGCGCGCGGTGCAGGAAGCCGCGAACTTCTTCAAGCTCGGGATCGACGACATCACCGTGTTTCAGGACGAGCTCGAACTGCCGCCGGCGAAGCTGCGCGTCAAGATCGGTGGCGGTATCGCCGGCCATAACGGGCTGCGGTCGATCTCCTCGCATATCGGCAACGAGTATCGCCGGGTGCGGCTCGGGATCGGCCATCCCGGCGTCAAGGAACTGGTGCACAGCCACGTGCTGTCGGATTTCGCCAAAAGCGACCGGCCGTGGGTGGAAGCGTTGTGCGCGGCGATTGCCGACAATGCCGGTCTGCTGGCGACGGGCAAGGACTCGACGTTCGCGAACAAGGTGCACCTGACGTTGCAGGCCAAGGGAATTTTCGAGAAGGAAGACGGCGGAGAGAAGTAATGCCAAATTCTCCGTCGTCATGCCCGGCCTTGTGCCGGGCATCCACGCCTTCCTTGCTAAAGCGAAACAAGACGTGGATGGCCGGGACAAGCCCGGCCATGACGAACAGAAATCGTTGAGGACGAGATGGGATTCAAATGCGGTATCGTCGGCCTGCCCAATGTCGGCAAGTCGACGCTGTTCAACGCGCTGACGGAAACGGCGGCGGCGCAGGCGGCGAATTATCCGTTCTGCACCATCGAGCCGAATGTCGGCGAAGTCGCCGTGCCTGATCCCCGGCTCGACAAGCTGTCGGCGATCGCAGGCTCCGCGCAGATCATTCCGACGCGGCTGACCTTCGTCGACATCGCCGGCCTCGTCCGCGGCGCGTCGAAGGGCGAAGGCCTCGGCAACCAGTTTCTCGCCACCATCCGAGAAGTCGATGCGGTCGCGCATGTGGTGCGCTGCTTCGAGGATTCCGACATCACCCATGTCGAAGGCAAGATCG
>JAQSDT010000299.1 GCA_029946075.1 bacterium
CGGCAACGATCTGCGCTTCCAGGTGACGATTTCCAAGATGGCCCGCGAGTGCAACCTCAACGGCGGCGTGATCACCGCGCGGATCGGGATCCAGGGCCGCGTCATCGCGGGTCCTGCCGGTGCGCCGGCGTCGGTCCAGGTGCCGCTTCGCGCCGCGGTGGTGCAGGGCGGCGTCTCCGAAAAGACCATCGCCACCAAGGCCTACCAGACCACGGTCACCATGACCGAAACCGGCAGCGAGCCGTTCACGCTGGTGATCGAGGATCTCGTCTATCCGGTGCCGGCGGGAGCCGCCGGCGACAGCTACATCTTCTATGTCGGCTTCGACCCCCAGGCGCTCAAGCCCGAGCGCCCGGCGCCGAAAAAGAAGAAGCCGGCGACCCAGTAACGGCGAGAATCAGAGCAACAAAAAAGCCGGCGCGATCATCTCGCGCCGGCTTTGATGTGTGTGCCCTGATGCCGGTCAGTTCAGCTTGGCGCGAACCTCGGCGATGCCCTTGGTGAGCAGATCGTCGGCGACCGACCCCTTGACCGACTGCGACAGGATGGTCGAGGCGGCCGAGACGGCGGCATTGGCGGCCGCGGCCCGGACATCCGCCAGCGCCTGCGCCTCGGCAAGCGCGATCTTGCTTTCGGCGGTCTTGGTGCGGCGGGTGACGAAATCTTCCATCTTGGCCTTGGCTTCCACCGCGATGCGTTCGGCTTCCGCCTTGGCGTTCGAGATGATTTCCTCGGCCTCGCGCTCGGCGCTGGAGCGCTTGGTCTTGTACTCGGCGAGCAGCTTGGCGGCCTCTTCCTTGAGGCGGCGGGCGTCGTCGAGTTCGGTCTTGATCCGGTCGGCGCGGGTATCGAGCGCCTTGAGCACCGTGCGATGGATGCCGAGATAGGCAAACAGCGCCATCAGGATGACGAACGCGATTGCGACCCAGGTTTCCGCTTCCATGAACATCAGATTATCCCTTCAAGGAAGCATCGACGGCGCTGTTGACCGCGTTGCTGTCGGGCAGCACGCCGGTCAGGCGCTGGACGATGGCGCCGGCGGCATCCGCGGCGATGCTGCGGACGTTGCTCATCGCCGTTTCACGGGTCGCCGCGATCTGCTTTTCGGCAGCCGCGAGCCTGGCGGTGAGCTGGTCTTCCAGCGTCTTGCGCTCGGCTTCGGAGGCGGCGTTCAGCTTCTCGCGGGTCTCGTTGCCGATGGCCTGGGCACGGGAGCGGGCCGAGGCGAGGTCGGCTTCGTACGCCTTCAGCGCCGCATCCGACTCGTCCTTCAGCTTCTGTGCCTGCGCCAGATCGCCCTCGATCGCATTCTGGCGCGCGTCGATCACGCTCTCGACGCGCGGCTGCGCGATGCGGGAGACGATGAGGTAAAGCGCGATGAAAGCGATGACGAGCGAAACCAGCTGCGAAGCAAACGTGCTGGACTCGAACGGAGGAAATCCTCCGCCGTGGCCGCCGTCGGCTGCGGTGTGGGCGCCGGTCTGGCCCTTTGCCGCGGTACCATGACTTTTTTCAGCCACGGGGTCCTCCTGTTGCTGTCAGCCGCGCCGCCCGGAAGGACGGCGCGATAGGGTTGTTCAGCTCAGAGCGGAACGAACAGCAGCAGCAGCGCGATCAGCAGCGAGAAGATGCCGAGCGCTTCGGTCACGGCGAAGCCGAAGATCAGGTTGCCGAACTGGCCCTGGGCTGCGGAGGGATTGCGCACGGCTGCGGCGAGGTAGTTGCCGAAGATCACGCCCACGCCGACGCCCGCGCCGCCCATGCCGATGCATGCGATGCCCGCGCCGATAAGTTTTGCTGCTGCCGGTTCCATTTCTAAAGCTCCTTGAGAGGGTAAGACGAAGTGAGGGTGGAAATTCCCCGGACGGTTTAGTGTCCCGGATGAATGGCGTCGTTGAGATAGATGCAGGCCAGCATCGCAAACACATAGGCCTGCAGGAAGGCGACCAGCAGTTCGAGCGCGGTCAGCGCGATCGTCAGCGCCAGCGGCGCGATGCCGCCGATCCAGCCGACGACGCCGAGCGAGGCGCCGAGCATCGCGACGAAGCCCGCGAACACCTTCAGCGCGATATGTCCGGCCAGCATGTTGGCGAACAGACGCAGCGCGTGCGAAACCGGCTTCACGAAGAAGAACGACAAGAGTTCGATGAACACGACCAGCGGCAGCACGAACACCGGAACGCCCGACGGCACGAAGATCTTGAAGAACTTCATGCCGTTCTTGGAAACGCCGTAGATCAGCACGGTGAACCAGACCAGAAGGGCCAGTGCCGCCGTGACGATGATGTGGCTCGAGACCGTGAAGGTATAGGGGATGATGCCGATCAGGTTCGAGACGCAGATGAACATGAACAGCGAGAAGATCAGCGGGAAGAACTTCATGCCTTCCGCGCCGGCCGTCGAGCGGATCATGCTCGCGACGAATTCGTGGGAGATTTCGGCAATCGACTGCAGCCGGCCCGGGACCAGCTTGCGTCCCGCCATGCCGCCGATCATCAGCAGCGAGATCACGCCCACCGCGATGAACATGTAGAGCGACGAATTGGTGAAGGCGATCGTGTGCTTGCCGATATGGCCGAGCGTGAACAGCGGTTCGATGTTGAACTGGTGGATCGGGTCGATTTTCATCCGCGCGGCTCTTTGTCCACCGGCCTGGCCGGCAATCGAATTTCCAGTTTCGTGACCTCCCGAGTCGTGACTTCCCGTCGCAGCTCAGCGCTTGCGGGAAGCTACGCCAGCGGTCCTCACCACGTTGAATACGCCGGCGACGAAGCCGAGCAGCATGAACACGATGAAACCGAATGGCGATGTCGACAGCAAACGGTCGAACCCCCAGCCAATCGCCGCCCCGACGACAACGCCCGCGACCAATTCCGATGAAAGCCGGAAGCCAATCGCCATGGCGGAAGCCCTGGCCGCATTGTCTCCGCTTTCATTTCCGGGTTGATCAGTCCTGATTTTGCGGCTGTCACGAATTTCGGACAACCGGTGATCCAGACTTCCGAGCCTTGCGGAAAGCGCAGCTTCGTCGGACGACGATTGATCGTGATTTCCACTAATGTTGGTGTTCTTGTCGTTGGCCATGCCAAGACATTAAACGATGCCAACGGTCGATGGAAATTACCCCGTCACCCTTGAAAGCCGCGCGGACCATACTTACCGCGTCCAATCAAGTCAAGATTGCGCCGTAACCAGTTATATCATTGATTTGTATGGAGTTATTCGGCCGGTGGCCGCTGCCCTGTGGACCCGTCATCGCAGTGCAGCAGCTAACGCATTGCGGATCGATCTTGCGCGGGTTTGGCCGACCTGTTGGGATGGCCGAAGCGAAGACGAAATCCCGTTCCCGGAGCCCGCATGCCGCGTCAGGTCGACTACTATTTCTCGCTTCAATCGCCGTGGGCCTATATCGGTCACAAGTCCTTTCGGAACCTCGTAAGTACCTATGATATCAAGGTAAATTACAAACCCGTGGTGCTGGTCGATCTGTTTTCCGAGACCGGCGGACTGCCGCTGATGAAGCGTCACCCGGTCCGGCAGCGCTACCGGATGGTCGAGTTGCAACGCTGGCGCGACAAGCGCGGCCTCACCTTCAACCTGCAGCCGGCGCACTGGCCGTTCAATGCGCGTCTCGCCGACGGCGTCGTCATCGCGGCGCTCGAGGCGGGCCTCGATCCCGAACGCTATCTGCAGCGGGCATTTGCCGCAGTCTGGGAGCACCAGCTCAATCTGGCCGATCCCGCGACGCTGGTGAAACTCGCCGACGAATCGGGCCTGCCCGGCAGCCAATTGGTGGAACGCTCGGGCGGCGAGGTGATCGGCGCGGCCTACGAGCAGAACCGGCAGGATGCGCTGGTGGCCGACGTGTTCGGCTCGCCGGTCTATGTGCTCGATGGCGAAGTATTCTGGGGCCAGGACCGAATCGAATTGCTCGAGGATGCGTTGAAGTCCGGCCGCGCGGCCTATAGCTCACACGTACAGGCGCCTTGAAAGCGCCCTCGCGGTCGAGGAGACCGGTACTGTCCTGAGGCGGGAGCAAGCCCATGCGCACAGCGAAATCGTCCTCAACATTTTCGGCCCTGCTGGTGCTGACCCTCGGTTTTGCCGGCAGCGCGATCGCCGCGGGGCCGGGGCCCGATACCGAAAACGGCCGCTACGCCCTGTCGCCGACGGGCGACGGCGTGCTGCGGCTCGACACAAGAACCGGTGCGGTTTCGACCTGCAGCAATTCGGGCGCGGGCTGGGCCTGCTACGCCGTGCCGGACGAGCGCGCCGCGCTCGATGCGGAAATCGGCCGCCTGCAGGCCGACAATGCGAAGATGAAGGCGGATCTTGCGGCACGCGAGCCCACCGTCACCGGCAAGATCGAGGAGCCGATGCCGAAATCGGACTCGCTCAGGAAGAATGAACCGAAGGCCGCGGAAAGCCCGCGCCGCATCGAAATCCCGCTGCCGAGCGACCGCGACATGGACCGGATGATGTCGTTCCTCGAGCGCGCGTGGAAGCGGCTGATCGAGATGGCGAACCGCGTGCAGAAAGACGCCAGCGGCAAGATTTGACGGGGGGATCGTCGCCCCTGCGTTCGCTGGGGCGACGGCGAACAACCGGTATCCATCTCGCTTGAAAAA
>JAQSDT010000300.1 GCA_029946075.1 bacterium
TCTGCGCGAAATCCTTCTTCTGCAGAATCTCCTTGTCGGACACCGACAGCCGCAATTCCTGCTGCTCGACCTGCGGCGCCTCCTCGCGCGCCTGCGGCTGCGCCATCGCCTCCTGCACGCGGCGCGAGGCCGGCGGCGGTTTCTTCTTGGCGTGGTCCGGCAGCGGCACCGAATCCAGCATGTGCTTCCAGTCCTCGGCGGCACGGAAGAACAGGTCGAAGGCCTGCGCGAAGATCAGCCTGTGCTCGCGGCGCTTGACGAAGACCGCCTCCAGCGTGGCGTAGACGTCAGCGCGGTTGCCGATCTCGATTGTCTGCAACGCGTTGAGCGCATCGATCACGGCGCCGGGCCCGACCGGAATGCCGGTGGCGCGCAGCGCGCGGGCAAAGCCAACGACGTTGTCGGCCATCTGGCCGGTCGGCGGGTTGAGATGATCGATGGTTGTCATGAGCGTGCCTGTGTCTCACGCCACTTGAAGGGAGGGTGCCGCCGTGGTTCCGCGATGCGGCTTCACGACGATCTCCACGTCCTGCCCAAGGGCGACGAGGAAGCGAAGGAGCCTTTCGACCGAGAACTGACGGAAGTCGCCATGAAGCATCTTGGATACGTCAGGCTGCTTGACCCCGAAGAGCTGTGCGGCCTCAACCTGTTTCATGCCGCGCTCGCGCATCAAATTGTCGATCTTGTAGACGAGCTTCGCCTTCACGAGATGCTCGTCGGCGTTCGGCAGCCCTATGTCGGCGAATACGTTGTCGCTGCCCTTCTCGTGCTTAATCTTGCCGGCCATCGTTCATCTCCTCGTGCAGCCGTTCGGCACCGCGCAAGCGTTGATCGATGAGATGAAGGTCGGCCTGCGGCGTGGCGATGCCCTTCTTCGATTTCTTCTGGAAGGCATGCAGGACATAGACCGCCGATGAGAAACGCACGGTATAGACCGTACGAAACGTGTCGCCGTCATAATCCTCGACAATCTCGACGACAGACCCTCCACCATAGCCCTTTAGCGTCTTCACCTTGCGGTGACGGCCGCCGCGCTGCGCGACGAAAAGCGCATAGCCCATTTCAGACTTCACGCGCATCGGGAAAGATGCGAAAGTCGCGTTTGCTGGAGGCAACCCAAACAAGCGGTTTGATCTGGGCGTCATCCATCATATCGACCATTATCTATATGGTGATTTCACTATATTTCAAGTGGAATTTTGCTGACGCTTTATGGTGGCCTACAGGGCGACGATTTTAGCGCAGACGAGGCGGACGCCCAACCCGTGGTTTATCCTCGCACGGTCGGCCATCTGGCCGGTCGGCGGGTTGAGATGATCGATGGCGGTCAAGATGCACTAACCTCCGCCGTCATTCCGGGGCGAGCGAAGCGAGAGCCCGGAATCCATTTTTCAGCGTCTATGCGGCTCAATGGATTCCGGGCTCGCGCCAAGTGGCGCGCCCCGGAATGACGACCTAGTCGCTCGTCGCTTCCTTCAAGACCTTTTGCAGCGTATCGCCCTGCATCCGCGTGATGTCGTCCTGGTACTTCAAGAGCGCGCCGAGCGTGTCGCCGACCATTTGCGGGGTCAGCGAGCGGGCGTCGAGTTCGGTCAGTGCGGTCGCCCAGTCGATGGTCTCGGCGACGCCAGGCGACTTGTAGAAATCCTGGTCGCGCAGCGCCTGCACGAAGCGGATCACCTGCTGCGAGAGTTTGGCGGAGATGCCCGGCACGCGTGACTTGACGATCGCGAGTTCGCGCTCGGCCGCGGGATAATCGACCCAGTGATAGAGACAGCGCCGCTTCAGCGCGTCGTGGATCTCGCGGGTGCGGTTCGAGGTGATGATGACGATCGGCGGCTGCGGCGCCTTGATGGTACCGAATTCGGGAATCGTGACCTGGAAATCGCTGAGGATTTCCAGCAGATACGCCTCGAACGCCTCGTCGGCGCGGTCGAGTTCGTCGATCAGCAGCACCGGCGCGCCGGCCACATCCGGCTCCAGCGCCTGCAGCAGCGGACGCTTGATCAGGAATTTTTCGGCAAAAATGTCCGACGACAATTGATCGCGGTCGGTATCGCCGGCGGCTTCCGCCAGCCGAATCGCGATCATCTGCGCCGCGCTGCTCCACTCGTAGACGGCGGAGGCGACGTCGAGGCCTTCGTAGCACTGCAGTCGGATCAGCTTGCGGCCCAGCGCGGCCGACAGCACTTTTGCGATTTCGGTCTTGCCGACGCCGGCCTCGCCTTCGAGGAACAGCGGCCGGCCCATGCGCAGCGACAGAAACGTCACCGTCGCCAGCGACCGCTCGGCCAGATAGCCGCGCGAGGTCAGCAATTCCATCATCGCATCGACGGATGTGGGCAGCGCCGATGCAGTCATGTGGAGGCCAATCTGGGTAAGCTTACTTCGCCGTTGCAGCTTCGACGGCGCGGCGCGTCAGCACGCCGATCAGATGCGCGCGGTATTCGGCGCTGCCGTGCAGATCGCTGTTCAGCCCTTCGGCCGAGGCCGAAATGCCATCCAGCACCTTGTGCGAAAAACGCTTCTTCAGCGCTTCCTCGAACGCGGTGGCGCGGAACACGCCGTCCGAGCCGGCGCCAGTGATGGCGACGCGCACATCCGCCGGACGCTTGGCGACGAACACGCCGACCAGCGCGTAGCGCGAGGCCTGGTTGCGGAACTTGATGTAGGCCGCCTTCTTCGGCAGCGGGAACATCACCTTGGTGATGATCTCGTCGCTCTCCAGCGCGGTCGTGAACAGGCCCTGGAAGAATTCCTCGGCCTTGAGGCGGCGCTTGTTGGTGACGATGGTGGCGCCGAGCGCCAGCACGGCGGCGGGATAATCCGCGGTCGGATCGTTGTTGGCGAGCGAGCCGCCGATCGTGCCCTTATGGCGCACGGCGGGATCGCCGATCTGCGCGGCGAGTTCAGCCAGCGCCGGGACCGCTTCGCCGACGATCGCGGACGTCGCGACGCTGGCGTGTTTGGCGGTGGCGCCGATGACGAGCGAACGGCCCTTCATCTCGATCGTGTCGAGGCCTTCGATATGGGAGAGGTCGACCAGATGCGGCGGGCTGGCAAGGCGCTGCTTCATGACCGGCACCAGCGTATGACCGCCGGCGATCACCTTGGCGTCCTCGTTCTTCACCAGAAGATTGGCGGCCTGCCGCACGGTCGCCGGACGATGATATTTGAATTCGTACATGGGTATTTCCTGATCGCGGTCGCGATGAAATCGATTAAGCGAGGTCCGATTTGGCCATCGCCTTGGCGCCGGCGGCGATCGAGGTGACGATGTTCTGATAGCCGGTGCAGCGGCACAGATTGCCTTCGAGTTCTTCACGAATGACGTGGTCCGACAAATCGTGGCCCTTGCGGTGGACCAGATCGACCGCGGTCATGATCATGCCGGGGGTGCAGAAGCCGCATTGCAGGCCGTGGTGCTCGCGAAAGGCCTCCTGCATCGGATGCAGCGGCGCGCCGTCGGCGGCAAGGCCCTCGATGGTCTTGACCTCGTGACCGTCGGCCATGACCGCCAGCGTGGTGCAGGATTTCACAGCCTTGCCGTCGAGATGGACGACGCAGGCGCCGCACTGCGAGGTGTCGCAGCCGACATGGGTGCCGGTCAGGCGCAGATTTTCCCGCAGCAACTGGACCAGAAGAGTACGGGAGTCGACATTCGCGTTTACGGGATTACCGTTCACGATCAGGGAGATCTTGGCCATCAGCACTCTCTTGAGCTGCCCTGCCGCAGATCGGCAGCGCAGGCGTTTATAGTCATTCCAAACGTCATAATATGGGTCCGCCCGGCAATGGGCAACCTCGGGAGCCCCTCGCCTGGAACATGGCCTGAACGCCCTGCCGGGACTGTTCGACCGGCCTTCGGGGGATCGGTGTTACCCGGAATCAGCCCTGAACGGCCTTGGCAAAGTTGTCGAAGAACTCGTCGGCCAGCTTCTTGGCCGCGCCGTTGATCAGGCGCTGGCCGAGTTGGGCCAGCTTGCCGCCGATCTGGGCCTCGACATTATAGCTCAGCAGCGTGCCGCCGTCCTTTTCGGTCAGCCCCACGGTGGCGCCGCCCTTGGCGAAACCGGCCACGCCGCCCTCGCCCTCGCCCGAGATCCTGTAGCCGTTCGGCGGGTCGAGATCGCTCAGCGTCACCTTGCCCTTGAAGCGGGCGGAAACCGGGCCGACCTTCATCTTGGCGGTGGCGCGGAAGCCGCTGTTGTCCTCGGTCTTTTCCAGTTCCTCGCAGCCGGGAATGCAGGCCTTCAGCACCTCGGGATCGTTGAGCTTGGCCCACACGGCCTCGCGCGGCGCCGCAAGCTGGACTTCGCCGGTCATCGTCATGGCCATGGGATTGCCTCCTGGATCGCATCAACTGGTCTCCCCCAAGTAAAGCACGCTTGGCGCAATGGGAAGGCCACCATTAGGCGATGAGCGATGCATATTCGCACGTGCAGCAGGACAAACCGACGAGGGCCATTGGCAGCGGCATTTTGGGATGGTTAGGTCGCGCGCAGATGAGCACCAGCCTTTCGCCCCTGCTTGCCCCGATGCTGTCGAGCGCCGCCATGCGCGCGATCTGCGACGATGCGGCGTGCCTGCAAAACATGCTGAATTTCGAGGCCGCG
>JAQSDT010000301.1 GCA_029946075.1 bacterium
AACGTGGTTGACAAAACGCTAACGGAGCCGGGCGTTCTGGTTGTATCGGACGAAACACTTCAACAATCAGTTTCCGCTATTCCTTGCGACTATTCACCCCGCGTCGTGAGGCCATCTTCGATGCCGTCGCCCAAACCCTTCAAGCGAAACATCCTGCGCCGATTCCGCCGCAACCGCCGTGGTTCGGCGGCGGTCGAATTCGCGCTGGTCGCACCGATCTTCTTCGGGCTCCTGTTTGCCATCATGGAGCTGGCGATGGTGTTTTTCGCCAGCCAGGTGCTGGAGACGGTGACGCAGGATTCCGCGCGCGTGATCATGACCGGTCAGGCGCAGAGCGCGTCCTACACCCAGGCGCAATTCAAGAACCTCGTTTGCAGCAAGATCAACGTAATGTTCGACTGCGTGAACGGGATCTCGATCGACGTGCAGAGCTACTCCGCGTTCGCATCCGTCAACGTCACCGATCCGATCGACAACACCAAGCAGTTCGTGCCGCCGAACAACTATCTGCCCGGTGGGCCCGGCGACGTCGTCGTGGTCCGGCTGTTCTACAAATGGCCGCTGTTCGTCACGGGCATGGGCTTCAACGTGGCGAACCTGAGCACCAAGGAACGGCTGCTGACCGCGACCGCGGCGTTCCAGAACGAACCGTACTGAGGATGACACCGATGAAAGCCATCTGGCATCGCATCCGATGCTCCGCGCTCGAACTGCGTGACGATTGCCGAGGTCTGGCGGCCGTCGAATTCGCCATGATCATTCCGGTGATGGCGGCGCTGTTTCTCGGCACCAACGAGTTTTCCGCCGGCGTCGCCGTCGACCGCAAGGTGACGCTGATGGCGCGGACGCTGTCCGATCTGACGTCGCAGAACACGTCCGTCACCGATACCCAGTTCACCAACTTCTTCAATGCCAGCAAGGCGATCCTGACGCCGTACGATTCGACGCCGGTGAATGCCACCATCACCCAGCTTTATGTCGATCCGGGCACGCTGCAGGCGCGCGTGCAGTGGAGCAAGGGCTCGGCGCCGCGGACCGCCGGCACCACGGTCACGGTCCCGACGGCGTTGCAGGTCGGCGGCACCTATCTGATCTACAGCGAGGTCAACTACAAATTCGTTCCGAGTGTCGCCTGGTTCATCAACAAGACGAACGGGATCACGCTGAGCGATTTCACCTTCACACGTCCGCGCCAGTCGACCTGCGTGCTGTACAGTACGTCATCCTGCACCACGACCTGATGCACATGCGCCGCGGCGCGAATTGAACGATCCGGAAATGAGAAAGGCCGCGCCAGAGGCGCGGCCTTTCCTTCATTTCGAGGCGGCTTCCCGGGCGTGCAGCCCAGAGAAAACGCCTTATCCGGCGGCGCGCAGATTGTCGGCCGAAGATTTGCCAGAGCGACGATCTGCCACGATTTCGTAGGAGATCTTCTGGCCTTCACGCAACGTACCCAGGCCGGCACGTTCGACTGCGCTGATGTGCACGAACACGTCATTGCCGCCGTCATCCGGCTGGATGAAGCCATAGCCCTTGGTTGCGTTAAACCACTTCACGGTTCCCATGCTCACGGGGGTAGTCCCTTCTCGGATATACAAGTCGTAGTCCATCTCTCGATGGGCTGGTGAGATCGAATTTTTGGAAGGGTCGTCAGCGTCTAAACCGGCTGTACCGGTGGATAGCTAATGTCGTCCGGCCGAAAATCGATGCCTAATATTATTCTATAGCAAGGTCCAAAACAATCCTGACGTGCACGATTTTTTGATTCGGGTCCCCAACCGCCGGCAATCGCGCGCGATACGAGCGTATCGGGCGCGATTCCGAGGGGTTTGCAGGCCTTGCTAGCAGGCCTTGCTAGTAGGCCTTGGCCTACCGGCGCCGGAACTGGCCGCCGCGCGGCGGACCGCTACGCGGGGCGCCCGCACCGGCAGGACGCTCGTCCTTGTGACGAAAGATCAGGCGACCCTTCTCGAGGTCGTAGGGCGACATTTCGATCGTGACCCGATCACCCGCCAGCGTCTTGATCCGGTTCTTCTTCATCTTGCCTGCGGTGTAGGCAACGATCTCGTGCCCGGCGTCGAGCTGCACGCGGTAGCGCGCGTCGGGGAGGATTTCGGTCACCAGTCCTTCGAACTGGATCAGCTCTTCTTTAGCCATGGTTGTCTCCAGGTCGATCGAGGCTAGCGCTGCGGCCGGTGGCTACGGTTGGGTTGGGTATTCGGGCGGCTCTCGCGGTGCAGGAAGGCGACGCCCTGAATGCCGTCACCCTTCCCGCTTTGGCTGTTGCCTGCCTGCTGCGGCTGACGCGGCGACTCATGCCGGTTTGCCTGCGGCGCGGCATTACTACCACCACCGCGGCGGCGTCGGCGAGGACCTTTTGCGGCCTGGGCATGCTCGCCCGGCCGGCCGCCATGGGGGCGTTGCCCCGGACGTCCGTTGCGGTTCTGGGCGGGGGCTGAAGCGGCGGGGCTCGCGTCCCGCGCGTCCCTGGTGCCCGGCGTGCGGCGATCTTCCCGCGGCAGCGCGATGCGGATCAGCTTCTCGATGTCGCGCAAATAGCCCATTTCCTCGGCGCCCGCGATCAGCGAGATCGCGATGCCCTCAGCGCCGGCGCGCGCGGTGCGGCCGATGCGGTGGACGTAGGTTTCCGGCACGTTCGGCAGGTCGTAGTTCACCACATGGCTGATGCCGTCGACGTCGATGCCGCGGGCGGCGATATCGGTCGCGACCAGGGTGCGGATTTCGCCGGTGCGGAACGCCGCCAGCACGCGTTCGCGGTGGTTCTGCGACTTGTTGCCGTGGATGGCGTTGGCGTTGATGCCGGCCTTGGCCAGCACCTTCACGACCTTGTCGGCGCCGTGCTTGGTGCGGGTAAACACCAGTGCGCGGTTGACCGGCTCCTGCTTGAGGATCTGCGCCAGGATCAGCGGCTTCGCTGCGAAATCGACCTGCAGAATACGTTGGGTGATGCGCTCGACGGTGGAAGCCACCGGCGTCACCGCGACGCGGGCGGGATCGCGCAGCATGGCTTCTGCGAGTTCGGCGATGTCCTTGGGCATGGTGGCCGAGAAGAACAGCGTCTGTCGCTTGATCGGCAGCTTGCCGACGATTTTGCGGATGTCGTTGATGAAGCCCATGTCGAGCATGCGGTCGGCTTCGTCGAGCACCAGGAATTCGACCTGGTTGAGCTTGAGGCCGTTGCTCTGCACGAGGTCGAGCAGGCGGCCGGGGGTGGCCACCATGACTTCGACGCCCTGCATCACCGAACGGACCTGACGGCCCATCGGCACGCCGCCGATCGCCAGTGCCGAGGAGAGGCGGATGTGACGGCCATAGGCGTTGAAGCTGTCGAGGATCTGGCCGGACAATTCACGGGTCGGCGAGAGCACCAGCACGCGGCAGCTCTTGGGCTGCACGCGGATACGGTTCTCCAGAATGCGATGCAGGATCGGCAGCGCGAAGGCTGCGGTCTTGCCAGTGCCGGTCTGGGCGATGCCGACGACATCGCGGCCGGTGATGGCGAGGGGGATGGTCTGCGCCTGGATCGGCGTCGGCGTGACGTAATTTTCTTCCTTGAGTGCACGCGAAATGGGTTCGGCGAGGCCGAAATCCTGAAAGGAGGTCAAAAGAGGGGTTCTTTCCATTAAAAAAGGCAGGCGCCCGGCTTCCATGGCCAGGGGCACGCGAGGGGGTGTCTGAGACACCCGCGTGTTTGGGGCGTCGGTTTTGCTAGCTGAAGGGGCAAGCCAGAAACCGCAAAACGGGATCAGAACACGCGGCTCGCAAGGACCTGATGATTCTCTAGGTCACAGGCTTCATATGGAGCACGAACGCGGCGCTTTCAAGGTAATTCCCCGGTTGGTTCGCTTCGCGGTTAAGGAACCGGCCAGATTGTCGCAGCTAATCAAACGGTTGGACGAGCCCCCGCTGTGCAGGCGGCTGAAATTTCGTGCAAGAAAATTAGACAAATCGGCGTGATTGCCTAAAAAGTAGGTCGTTTGCCGTCAAAGCATACATTTTTCTGGTTCAAATATTAGGCAGCGCTTCGTGGCAATTTTCTGGCGATCTGGATATTATCTAGTTATTGTAATGGCTTATGTCATTTTCGGGGCGTGGCATGCTTCTTGCGATTCCATTAACGCAGGCGGCCGTTGGGGCCGTTCGCAGCGTTTAACGCCTGCGTCAGGGAGATGACACCTCATGCTTACTCAATTGACTCACGATATAGCGACGGTGAGCCGTCGTCGCTGGCTGGCGGCGACCGCCGGCCTGGTTTTGGGCTTGGCCGCTTTCACCAACGCCAAGGCGCAGGAGACCATCAAGGTCGGCGTCTTGCATTCGCTCTCCGGCACCATGGCCATCAGCGAAACCACGCTGAAGGACACCATCCTCTTCCTGATCGACGAGCAGAACAAGAAGGGCGGCGTACTCGGCAAGAAGCTCGAAGCCGTCGTCGTCGATCCCGCCTCGAACTGGCCGCTGTTCGCCGAAAAGGCGCGCGAGCTGATCACCAAGGACAAGGTGCAGGTCGTGTTCGGCTGCTGGACGTCGGTGTCGCGCAAGTCCGTGCTGCCGGTGTTCAAGGAACTGAACTCGATCCTGT
>JAQSDT010000302.1 GCA_029946075.1 bacterium
GCGGTCGCTGCGCGGCGACCGTGGAGACGAACTGGCTCAACGCCGCGCGTTCGCCGAATTCGATTCCGCGGGAATTCTTGCGCTCGCCGAAGAGGTCGACCGGGAGCGGAATGTTCGGATGATTGGCGTTGCCGGCATGGCCGATGAGATCGGCGGGACGCTGCAGCAGCGAAGCGACGGGAACAGCCTCGTCGGCAGCGCGTGCAACGAAGGAGGAGTTGGCGCCGTTCTCCAGCAACCGCCGCACCAGATAGGCCAACAGGTCGCG
Organism: bacterium; assembly: GCA_029946075.1. Lineage (GTDB taxonomy): Bacteria > Pseudomonadota > Alphaproteobacteria > Rhizobiales > Xanthobacteraceae > Bradyrhizobium. The sequence goes on from JAQSDT010000302.1 coordinate 269, forward strand.
GTGGCTGCCGACCGGCGCGTAGGTGCGGTGGGCGATGTCGGGACGGTCTTCGCCGAGCTTTGCGTACAGCGCTTCGCCCATGCCGTGGAGCCGCTGGAATTCGAAGCCGCCTTCGCCGTTTGTCAGTTCGAGGATGGTCGCGACCGTCAGCGCATTATGCGTGGCGAATTGCGGAAAGAGGCGCGGACGCAGTGCCAGCAATTGCCGCGCACAGGCCACGTAGTTCAGGTCGGTCATCGCCTTGCGGGTGAATACGGGATAGCCGCCCAGCCCGCGCTCCTGCGCGCGCTTGATCTCGGTGTCCCAATAGGCGCCCTTGACCAGCCGTACCATCATCCGCCGGTCGAGCTTTTGTGCGAGGCGATCGACATGATCGATCACCTCGCTGGCGCGCTTCTGATAGGCCTGGATCGCCAGCCCAAAACCGTTCCAGCCGGCAAGCGATGGGTCGCCGAACGCCGCCGATATCACATCGAGAGACAATTCGAGACGATCCGCTTCCTCGGCGTCGACGGTGAAATTCAAATCATACGCCTTCGCCTGACGGGCCAGATCGATCAGGCGTGGCACCAGTTCGCGTATCACCCGCGCGCGGCTCACCGCCTCGAAGCGCGGATGCAAGGCCGAGAGCTTGACCGAAATGCCGGGCCGGTCGGGCAGGGGCCTGTCGCCGGCCGCACGGCCGATCGCCTCGATCGCGCTTGCATAGGCGTTGAAATAGCGTGCGGCATCGGCGGCGGTGCGCGCGCCTTCGCCGAGCATGTCGAAGGAATAGCGCTGATGACGACCGGCGTGCGGTTGCCCTCGCGCCAGCGCGGCCTCGATGGTTTCACCGAGCACGAAATGGCTGCCCATCAATCGCATCGCCTGCCGCGTCGCGGCCCGCACCGCCGGCGCGCCGAGCCGCTTGGTCAGGCGGCCGATGGTGCCCTGCGGCGTCTCGCCGGGCTGGATCACGCGCGCGGACAGGCCGAGCGCCCAGGCCGAGGCGTTGACCAGAAAGGCGCTCGACCGCGTCTCGTGGTGGATGAAATCGCCCTGGCCGAGCTTGTCTTCGATGAACTGGTCCGCGGTGCGCGCGTCCGGCACGCGCAGCAGCGCCTCGGCCAGCACCATCAGCGCGAGACCTTCTTTGGTCGAGAGCGCGAACTCGCGCAGCATGTCCTCGACGCCGCCGAGCGGATCGTCGTTGGCCCTGATCGCCTCGATCAGCCGTGTCGCCATGCGGTCGATGCCTGCTTCCTGCGCCGCACCCAGCCGCGCCGCCAGAAGCAAACCGGCCGCGATCGCGCGGTCGTCTGGTGCGTACGGTACGCTGAAGGGCGGGAGAGGGGCTGGATATGCCGACATCGGATTCTCTCGGTGAATGCCTTAATTTTGATACCGTAGTTCCAGTTTGACCGTATTTCGATAGACATTTTTGGAGTTTTGCCTTAGATATCACTAAGTAGAAGATATATTTTCGGATAATCGATGGATCTTGATAAGATTGACCGCAGAATCCTCTCAATCTTGCAGGCCGATGGGCGCATCGCCAATGTTGAACTGGCGGAGCGGATCGGGCTGTCGCCGACCTCGATCGGCGAGCGGCTGAAGCGCCTGCAACGCGACGGTTATATCGAGGGCTATGGCGCCCGGCTCAATCCGCACCGGCTGGGCCTGGGCTTACTCGTGTTCGTCGAGGTGTTGCTCGACAAGACCACGCCCGACGTGTTCGAGCGCTTCGCCGGGGCGGTTCGGGCAGCGCCGGAAGTGCTGGAGTGCCACATGGTGGCGGGCGGTTTTGATTATCTGGTCAAAGCCAGGGTGGCCGACATGACGGCCTATCGCCGGTTCCTTGGCGAAACCCTGCTCGCGCTGCCGGGCGTGCGGGAGTCGCGAACCTACGCCGTGATGGAAGAGGTCAAGCGTGATGCGCCGCTGCCGGTCGGCGTGCCCTGAGGCGGCGCAACTGGCGCATGGACGACACGGCAGGCGGAATTTCTGTGGAGTGTTGCGGACATTGCAAGCTTGCGTGTTGGCAGCTTTGGCGGGCCGCGCTAATCGTCGGGCACACCGTCGCCCGGGAATAGGGATCATGCGAGACGCCGGTTTGCCGATAGGGGGGAGGTTCGCAGCCGCGCTCGGCGTCGCGGTCGCGGTCCTGTGCGGCGCGCCTGCGGCGAAGGCCGCCGAGATGAGTTCAGCGATCGCCTATCTCTACAGTTCCGTCTCGATCTATCCACCCTCCGCCAAGTCCATGACGGTCTGCTATGGCTTTGTCTGCCGGCGCCGCGAGATTCTCGAGTTTACGGCCGCCGACCGTGCCGCGATCACGCAGGTCATGGCCGCGGGCCGAGCGTCGGCCGCGGCGGAACGCGCGGCGGTACAGAAGGTCGTGGTGTGGTTCGATCGCCGCATGGGGCCGATCCTCGGCACCAACAAGCGGGTGGCGAAGGCGGATTTCCGCTATTTCGACGCCAGGCACAATTACGATTGCTGGGATACGACGCGAAACACCACCAGCCTGTTGCTGGTGCTGCGGGAATGGGGCCTGCTCAAGCACCATTCGATCGGCGATCCCCGCTATCGCGGCAATACGCTGGTGCTGCAGACACCGCACAACACCGCGGTGCTGGTCGATCGCGCCACCAGGGTCGAATGGGTGGTCGATCTGTGGCCGCGCGGCTATTTGCAACCGCCGGACGTGATGACTGCCGAGAAATGGATCAAGGAAGATTGAGCGGCCGGATTGGCGTGCACGGATATTCTATCGTGCATGCGGGAGCGGTGCTCGCTCCGCCGAACGCTCACAGTGTCTGAGAGCTTTTTTCAAGCCCGCCTCCCGGATTGTGTCCGAGAGCGTGCCGTTGCCGATCGTGCTTGTGCACTAAACCTTGAGGTTCTCGGCCGAGGTCTTGCCGCGGTTGGCAATCTCTTCGTACTCGACGCTCTGTCCTTCGTTAAGCGTCGAAAGGCCAGCTTTCTCAACTGCCGAAATATGAACGAACACGTCCTTGCCGCCATTCGAGGGCTGGATGAACCCGTACCCCTTGGTCGGGTTGAACCACTTCACCGTACCTTTAGCCATTCACGTCGTCTCCGCGGAATCAAAAAACAAAACGAGCCGCCGGTCCCCGCACTAACCGGAATGCCCGAGTATTCAGGATACGCGGGTTGTGGCGGGCTGGGTAGCGCAAACGCTGGTCGCGGTTCGGCAAAAAAGCGGCATTTCGTATCGCATTTTTGCCTTTTTGCCGGTTTCGCTCCGATTTGATGCGGTGCAGCACGACAGGTCTGGTCGAGCGCGTGCACCAACGGAAAACCCCGGCCGCGCCACGGCGGCCGGGGTTTCCGGGTCAAACCGATGAAGTCTGGATCAGTAAACGCAGACGTTCACGGTGCGGTACACGACGCCGACGGGCGTGAACACGCGGCGGGTCTGGTAGCAGCCGTCATAGCCTCCGCCGACGAAGCCGACGCTGAAGCCGGGGTTCCAGTGATGGTGATGATGCGGATGGAAGTTCGGCCAGATGAAGCCGCCGGCCGAAGCGGAGGTCGGCGCCAGCGCCATGGCGGTAAGGGAAGCGGCGGCGGCGAGGGCGAGGGTCACTTTGCGAAACATGGTCGTTCTCCTTCAGATGTGCGCGTTCGACATTTCGTCTCGGCGCGGGTTGATCGTTGCAGTTCTACCCATCGCCCATCTGTCGTATGCGCCGAAGCGCGGGTTCGCGTTTTCTGCCGGGAATTTTCTGAATGGATATTCAGGTGTGAAAAACATCACACACGCGCCGAAACCCTATGACTGCAGCGGTTTCACGCTGCCGCGCTTTGCTCTTCGTTAACCAGCGCGAGCAGCGTGCGTGCATCGGCGACGCTGCGCACGACCATCGGTTCGTTGCGACCGCGGATCGCAACGTCGTGCTGCGGCAGCAGGTCGGTGGCGAGGCCTGCCGTGCTGCGGACTTCGTCGGAGATCACCACCTCGCATGAAAGGCTCTTGGTCATGTCCTGCAGCCGCGCTGCGACGTTGACGGGATCGCCGAGCGCAGTGAACACCATGTGGTCGCGATAGCCGATGTCGCCGACGATGACGTCGCCGCCGTTGATGCCGACGCCGAAGCGGATCGGCTCGCGCAGATCGTGTTCGAGAAACTTGTTCAGTTCCTCGACGTTGGCGGCGATCAGCGCCGCCGCCTTGATCGCCTGGCGGCAGGCGTCGCGCCGGCTCGACGAGAGCCCGAACAGCGCCAGCATGCCGTCGCCGACGAACTGGTTCGGCATGCCGCCGCTTTCGATCACCGCCTGCGACACCGCGCCGAGGAAGCGGTTGACGATGAATACGGTGTC
>JAQSDT010000303.1 GCA_029946075.1 bacterium
CGACGACGTCATCGATCTGCTCAACGGCTACTTCGACGCGATGTCGGAACCGATCACGCGGCATGGCGGAGAGATCCTCAAATTCATCGGCGATGGCCTGCTGGCGATATTTCCGCTCACCAAGCCGACGGCCTGTGCAGACCTGCTGCATGCCGTGACCGAAGCCCGTCAGGCCATGGTCGAGTTGAACGAACGCAACGCCGGGAGCGGTCGCGCGCCACTCAATTACGGCATCGGCATCCATGTCGGGGACGTCATGTACGGCAATATCGGGTCGCGGAGCCGGCTCGATTTCACCGTCATCGGTCCCGCGGTCAACATGGCCTCACGGCTCGAAACGCTCACGAAGCAATTGGGCAGGAAGGTGCTGCTGTCCAAGGCATTCGCCGATCTGGTCAAAGGCGATTTCGAACTCGAACATGTCGGCGAACATCCCGTGCGCGGCTTCAGCGACCCGATCGAGCTGTTTGCGTATCACGGCTGAATAGCCGCCGACACGCAGCTATTCGGCCAGCTCGCGCATCACCTTGATCAGGTCGGACTTGCCCTCGAAGCCGATGCCGGGAAGGTCAGGCATCACGATGTGGCCGTCCTGCACCTTCACCGTATCGGGGAAGCCGCCATAGGGCTGGAACAGGTCGGGATAGCTTTCATTGCCACCGAGACCGAGACCGGCTGCGATGTTCAGCGACATCTGGTGGCCGCCATGCGGGATGCAGCGCGACGGCGACCAGCCGAACTGCGCCAGCACATCGAGGGTGCGCAGATACTCGACCAGTCCGTAGGACAACGCGCAATCGAACTGCAGCCAGTCGCGGTCCGGCCGCATGCCGCCGTAGCGCAGCAGATTGCGCGCGTCCTGGTGCGAAAACAGGTTTTCGCCGGTCGCCATCGGGCCCGGATAGAATTCGGAGATCGCGGCCTGCAGCGCGTAGTCGAGGGGATCGCCGATTTCCTCGTACCAGAACAGCGGATAGTCGCGCAGCATCTTGGCGTAGGCGATACCGGTCTCGAGATCGAAGCGCCCGTTGGCATCGACGGCCAGCTGCGCTTGCGAGCCGATCTCCTTCAGCACGGCTTCGATGCGGCCGCGATCTTCATCGAGCGAAGCGCCGCCGATCTTCATCTTCACGACGTTGTAGCCGCGGTTGAGATAGCCGCGCATCTCCGCCTGCAGCGCCGAATTGTCCTTGCCCGGGTAGTAGTAACCGCCGGCCGCGTAGACGAAGACGCGCGGATTGGCTTCGATGCCTTTCTTCTCGGCAAGCAGACGAAACAGCGGCTTGCCGGCGATCTTGGCGACCGCGTCCCAGACCGCCATGTCGAGCGTGCCGACGGCGACCGAACGCTCGCCATGCCCGCCCGGCTTTTCGTTGGACATCATCGCCGCCCAGATTCGGTGCGGGTCGAGATTGGTGCCGGCATCGTCGAGCAGGCTCGCAGGCTCCGCCTCGATGATGCGGTTGCGGAAGCGTTCGCGGATCAGCCCGCCCTGACCATAGCGACCGTTGGAATTGAAGCCGTATCCGACGACGCGGCGGCCATCGCGCACCACGTCGGTGACCACGGCGACGAGGCTCGCCGTCATTTTCGAGAAGTCGATATAGGCGTTGCGGATCGGGGAAGCGATCGGCTTGGTGATTTCGACGACATCGACGATGCGCATGACGTTACTTCCGCTGGCTTGCTGTTGGGAGGTGACGCCGGCTCAGCTCTTGGCGCCGATACCGGCATCACCGGGATGGCCTGGCACCCTCTCTACGGCTGGATTTGGCCTGCGGCCAATGCTATTCCGGTTCTTGGTTATGTTGAAACGGCATCACCAATGGAATTGGCCTGGTTCGAGGATTATCTGGCGCTCGCGGAAACCCTGAACTTTTCCAGGGCCGCCGAGGCGCGTCACGTGACCCAGCCCGCCTTTTCGCGGCGGATACGCGCCCTCGAGAACTGGGTCGGCACGGCCTTGTTCAGGCGCACCACGCACGGCGTCGCGCTGACCCCGGCCGGCGAGCACTTCCACGACCAGGCGGAGATCCTGACGCGCGCCCTGCATCAGCTTCGCCGCGATACGCTCGAAGCCTCCGGCGGTGGCGCAAGGCCGCTGTCGATCGCAGCGACGCACGCGCTGTCGTTCACGTTCTTCCCGAAATGGGTGCGTGGCAACGAAAAGGTCCTGGCGCTCGGCAATCTCAATCTGATCTCCGACAGCATGCAGGCCTGCGAGCAGATGATGCTGCGGGGCGACGCCCAGTTCCTGCTGTGTCACTACCATCCGAATATGAGCAGCCGGATCGAGACCAGCCAGTTCAGGAGCATCGTGATCGGATCGGACACGCTCGTGCCGCTCAGTGCGCCCGCCAGGAATGGAGCCCCACGCTGGCGGCTGCACGGCAGCAAGCCGGTCAAGTATCTCGCCTATGGCGCACAGTCGGGTTTGGGACGGATCGTTTCCACGCAATGGGCAACCAGGCAACAGTCGTTTGCGCTGGAGACGATTTTCACCTCGCATCTGGCCGCAACGCTGCAATCGATGGCCCGCGCCGGCGACGGCGTGGCGTGGTTGCCGCGGACACTGGTCGAAGATGACATCGCCGCCGGACTGCTGGTTGCGGCCGGCGATGCGCACCTGAACATCCCGATCGAAATTCGCCTGTTCCGGCCGGCGGCGCGCCAGAGCCATGCGGTCGAAGCGATCTGGGATGCGTTCGAGCGGAACTGACTACCTTTTCCGGTCGGTTGCCATTCGCCGGATCGAACAGTTACAAGATGCGAATGAATGCCGGTCGCGGCCTCAAGCGGCATAGCCGGCCAACAACAAGAACAGGGCGGATCGTCATGCAGAAGAAAATCCTCGCACTCGTTACAGCTTTCGGTGTCGCAGCCTTCGGTGTTGCAGCCTGTGGATCCGCGCTTGCGGCATGGCCGGAGGACAAGCCGATCGAAGTCATCATCGGTTTTGCGCCCGGCGGAGCAACCGATGTCATGGCGCGCAAGCTGTTGCCGTTCGTCGAGAAGCGGCTCGACGGCAAGGCCAAGTTCGTGGTGCTGAACAAGCCGGGCGCCGGCGGCGAGATCGCGTTCGCCTCGATTGCGCGCGCCGCGCCCGATGCGTACATGATGGGCGTGGTCAACGTGCCCGGCTACAACTTCCTGCCGATGACGCGGAAAACCCAGTACACGATGGACGAAATTCGCCTGGTGGCCCGCGTCGTCGACGACCCCAGCGTGATGGTGGTGCGCGCGGAAAGCAGTTTCAGGAATCTTGCGGACGTCATCAGTGCGTTGCGCAGCAAGCCGGAGTCGGTAACGTTCGGCCACAACGGCGCGGGCACCAACGGACATCTGGCGATCCGCTTGCTGGCAGCAGCGGCCAAGGTCGTGCCCAATGAGATTTCCTACCGCGGCACGTCAGCGCAGCGGACCGATCTTCTCGGTGGTCATCTGGAGATCGGGATGGTCAGCCTCAGCGAACTCCCCGAGCTTCACGGCGGCAACAAGGGACCGCTTCGCGCCATCGCGATCCTCTCGAAGAAGCGCTTCCCGTCGCTGCCTGACGTTCCGACGTCGGAAGAAGCCGGCGTTCCCGTGACGATGACGGCAGAGCGCGGCTTTGCCCTGCCGAAGGGCACGCCCGACGATATCGTCAAAAAGCTGGAAGCTGCGATCGCCGACAGCGTGCGCGATCCCGACTATCTGAAGAGCTCACCGGGCGACGAGCCCGTCATCGCGTTCATGCCCGGACTGGAATGGCAAAAGCGCCTCGATGACATGACACTGGCGCTGAAGCCATTGGCCGACGAGCTGAAGGCGAGCGAGCAAAAGTAAGCGAGCGTTACACGTCGTCGTCGGCTTCCTGGCTCGATTCCCGGCCGCTTCGGGCGCGCTTCCCGCCGTAGGTATGCGCCGCGTTCCGGCTTGCAATGGCCTGGGCTCGCTCGGCCTCGGCATCGCGAATAGCCGCCCGCATCCGGCGCGCGGCAATCATCGTGCGCCGGATATTGTCGTCGCCGGAAGACTCGTCGAAGAAAATCACCACTTCGCAGCTCGGGCACTGGCGGGAAAAGCCGCTCAGCAATCGTCGGGCACGCTCGCGAAAGACGTGCTTGCAGCGTTTGCAATGGATTTGAACGGAGGTTTCCACTTCGCTCCCTACACGAAACCCCGGCCGGCCCTGTGCCCGCCGGAGGCTTCGTCGCCCACCGAAATTCAGCGTAATATGGCGCTGGTCTATCGAACGGCGGTTAATTATTGCCAAAGGCAACCGGTACGAACCGGCGATCGACCAGGCCGGGTCCCGGGCCGCCCCTATACAATTGCGGCATGACTGTTGTGCCCAGATGAGAATGCAGGGCCATCCGCTTTTGCTCTAAGCCATTCCAAAGGCCCGGCTTTGGCTCACGCGAGCCTGATGTCCCAGAGGCCTTCTGCGCGGCAGGCAGCGATCTCGTCGCGAAGCAGCTCGGTCACGAGCGCAATGGCAGTCGAGCCGGGATGATCGATGGGAGAGGCAGCAATCAGTTCGCGCATCGGCGCCGGTTTGGCGATCGGAGCCGTCTCCAGCCGGCCGCTCGCGACCTCGCTCC
>JAQSDT010000304.1 GCA_029946075.1 bacterium
GGCAGAACGGCTTCTCCCAGATCGAGCGGACCTCGACCTCGGTGCGGACGCCGTTGACTTCGGTGGTGTCGAGACCCCATTCGGGCTTGCCGTAGCGGCGCGTGGCGCGCTCGAACAATTCACAGCCGGCGGCGATCGATTTGCCGAACTCGGTATGCGACCAGGGGTTAAGCGGGTTCTGAAACAGGATCTTGGTGGCGTCAGTCACGGCGCGTGCCGGATTGAGCGACGCGTGACCCATTTCGTACATCCAGTACATCGGCGTCGTCAGTGCCGGACTGCCTTCGGCCACCAGAGGCGGTGCACCGCCAAATTCACCAATCGGCATCGATTTCAGACCCCTGTTTTGCGCCGCAGCATACTGCCGAATGCGTAATTAAGCGTCAATGCGCCGATCGGTATATCTACGAAGGCTTTGGGTCCAAATCCCCGGAAATTCCCGGGAAATCACGGGAAATAGTGACTTATTCGCCACCCCCGAGCAAAGAACCGTTGCGCTTGGCGCTGCGCAAAAGGGCAAGGAAGCCCGCAAATGAGGCGGCGAACAGCACCACATTGATGGCCAGCGAGGTGACCATCAGTTCGGCCCGGAAGACGTGATCGATCAGCAGCGCACGCATGCCCTCGAACACGTAGGTCGGCGGCAGCATCCAGGCGACGTACTGCAGCCAGACCGGGAGCACCGCGACCGGATAATAGATGCAGGCCAGCGGCATCACTCCGAACATCAGCGTCCAGACGATGCTCTCGGCGCCGAGCCCGTTCCGCAGCACCAGGCCCGAGACGAAGATTCCGACCGACCAGCTGGTGAAGATCAGGTTGCAGAAGAAGGCGATCAGCGGCAGCCCGATCGCGAAGAAGTTGAAATTAAAGAAGAACAACGCCAGCAACACCATCGGGATCACGCCGATCGCCAGCCGGATCAGGCTCATGATCATCAGCGAGATCAGGAATTCGATCGGCTTCAGCGGGCTCATCATCAGGTTGCCGAGGTTGCGCGCCCACATCTCCTCGAGGAACGAGATCGAAAAGCCGAGCTGGCCGCGAAACAGGATGTCCCACAGGATCACGGCGCCGATCAGCGATCCGCCGGCGCGGGCGAAGAAACCGTCGTTCTGCGCGATGTAGCTCTGCAGAAAGCCCCAGGTGATGATCTGCAGCGCCGGCCAGTAGATCAGTTCGAGCAGCCGCGGCCAGGACGACATCAGCAAATACCAGTAGCGCAGCACCATCGCCTGGATACGCGGCCACGATATCCGGTGAGCGGCGGTCATCTGGCTCATGACGCGCCCTCCGCCACCCGCCCGCGCGCGACGTCGAGGAACACCTCCTCCAGCGTGGCGCGGTTGTAGCGCACCAGGATCTGCTCCGGACTGTCGTCATCCTCGATGCGGCCGCGCTTCATGATGATGACGCGGTCGCACAATCGCTCGACTTCCAGCATGTTGTGCGACGCCAGCAGGATGGTTGCGTCATGCGCCTTCCGGTAGTCCTGCAGATGCTGCCGGACCCAGTCGGCCGTATCGGGATCGAGCGAGGCCGTCGGCTCGTCGAGCAGCAGCAATTCCGGCTGGTTGATCAGCGCCTTTGCCAGCGCGACGCGGGTCTTCTGCCCGGCCGAGAGCTTGCCGCTGGCGCGATCGAGGAACTCGGTCAGATTCAAATCCGACGCGAGCTGGGCGATCCGCTCCTTGAGACCGTCCACTGCGTAGAGCTTGCCGAACACCGTGAGGTTCTGCCGCACCGTGAGCCGCATCGGCATGTCGACATAGGGACTCTCGAAATTCATCCGGCCGAGCACCTCGGCGCTTCCCTCCGGCATCGGATGGCCGAGTACCTGGACGCGGCCTGACGTCGGCAGCACCAGCCCCATGATCATCGCGATCGTCGTGGTCTTGCCGGCGCCGTTGCCGCCGAGCAACCCGGTGACACTGCCGCGCGCGATCCGGAACGACAGATCGTCCACGGCGCGGGTGGCCTTGTAGTCCTTGGTCAGATGCGTGACCTCAATCGCGGCCGGCTTTTCCGGCCCGGCCGCGGGCGATTGCGGCATCGTGGTGACAGCTCTTGTCATGCGAACCGTTCATTGCGGCATCGTGGGGATCAGCGCAAGACGCCCGGAGCGATCGCGCGCGACACCAGCGCGTTTGTGATCACCGGCGCCGACCGCTAAACTCCTGAAATGACCGACGTCGCAGACCTCGATTTCCGCCAGTCGCATCGCAATATCCGGCTCGATACGATATTGCGGCTGCGCTGGCTGGCGGCGCTGGGACAGCTTACCGCCATCTTCGTGGTCGCGCAGGGGCTGGAATTCGACGTTCCCATCATTCCCTGCATCAGCATCGTCGCCGTCGCGGCGATGCTCAATCTGACGCTGCAGATCGTCTTCAATCCGATGCAGCGGCTGGAACCGGTCTATGCGGCGGCGCTGTTCGCGCTCAATATCGTCGAGCTCGCCGGGCTGCTGTTTCTCACCGGCGGGCTGCAGAACCCGTTCTCGTTCCTGTTCCTCGGCCCGGTGCTGATCTCGGCAACGGTGCTGCCGATCCGGCTCACCGCGGCGATCGGCGTGCTCGCCATCGCCTGCGCCTCGCTGCTGGTGTACTTCCATCTGCCGCTGCCATGGGACGGCGACGATCCCTTGGTGCTGCCGCCGATCTACCTGTTCGGTGTATGGCTTTCGATCGTGCTCGCGATCGCCGTCACCAGCCTCTATGCGTTCCAGGCCACCGAAGAAGCGCGCAAGCTTTCCGACGCGCTGGCGGCGACCGAACTGGTGCTGACCCGCGAGCAGCATTTGACCCAGATCGACGGCCTCGCCGCCGCCGCCGCGCACGAGCTCGGCACGCCGCTGTCGACGATCTTCCTGATTGCGCGCGAGCTGGAAAAGACCTCCGAGGGTGACGGCCATCTCGCCGCTGATCTCAGGACGCTGCGCGAGCAGGCACAGCGCTGCCGCGACATCCTCGCCAAGATCACCCAGCTCTCCTCGTCCGGAGCGCCATTCGACGTGATGCCGCTCTCGACGCTGATCGAGGAAGCCGTGGCGCCGCATCGCGATTTCGGCGTGGCCATCAAGGTGCGTCTTGCTGTCGCAGCGGCGCGAGAACCCGTCATCGCGCGGAACCCGGCGATCCTCTACGGGGTCGGGAATATCCTGGAGAATGCCGTCGATTTTGCGCGCACCACGGTGGAGGTAAACGCCTGGTGGAACGCGGATACGGTCGAAATCGTGATCTCCGACGACGGCCCGGGCATCGCGCCCGACATCCTCAAACGTATCGGCGAGCCCTATTTATCGCGGCGGCGCAGCACGGATGAGGCTCAAAACGAGCGAACCGGGCTCGGTCTTGGCGTATTCATCGCCCGCACGCTGCTGGAACGCACCGGCGCCAGGGTTTCCTTTTCCAACCGGACCTTTCCCGATCACGGCGCCGTGGTGCAGATCGTGTGGCCGCGCGATCGCTTCGAGATCGCGGAAACCGACGAAACCGCTGCCGAGTCAGCGGATTAGAAATGGTAAAGAACCGGGATGAACAGGCGCGGTCGACTTTAGTGGCCTTGCCATCACGACCTTGGCAGAGCCATCCTGCCGCGCCATATGCTATGTATATGGATCAGCAACCTGGAGACGTCTGACCTTGAACGCCATCGCCGAACTGAACGATCACACCGACCGCTCGCTTCTGATCGTCGAGGATGACAAGCCGTTCCTGGAGCGCCTGTCGCGCGCGATGGAAACCCGCGGCTTCGCGGTGACGTCCTGCGACACCGTGTCCGACGGTCTCGCCCAGATCGGCAAATCCGCACCGGCCTTCGCCGTGGTGGATTTGCGGCTCGGCGACGGCAACGGGCTCGACGTGGTGTCGGCGCTGAAGCGCAAGCGCCCCGAGGCGCGCGCGATCGTGCTGACCGGCTACGGCAACATCGCCACCGCCGTCACCGCGGTGAAGATGGGTGCGGTGGACTATCTCTCCAAGCCGGCCGACGCCGACGACGTCGTCGCGGCATTGCTGGCGAGCGGCACCGACAAGTCCGAATTGCCGGCCAACCCGATGTCGGCGGACCGCGTCCGCTGGGAACACATCCAGCGCATCTATGAGATGTGCAACCGCAACGTCTCGGAAACCGCGCGCCGGCTCAATATGCACCGCCGTACCCTGCAGCGGATCCTGGCGAAGCGCGCGCCAAGGTAAATTTCCGAATTGTGAACTTGTAGGGTGGGCAAAGGCGCTCTTGCGCCGTGCCCACCATTTCATGTTGCTCTCGTGACGGTGGGCACGCTTCGCTTTGCCCACCCTACGAAGCGCAACGAGATCTTCGCTAAAATTCCCCGTGGCCACCCTCCGGATCGACCAGGCGGTTGATCCGCTGTGCCGCGGCCATCGCAAACCGCACCGTCATCGACTTGCGCGTTGCTGCCGGCAAACGATGCTCCGGCGCCTCGCAGTGCAGATGCGCGCCATAGGCGTCGGCGATAATCAGGCCGGTGCCATCAGGGAAAATCTCGCACGGCAGGTCTTGCGTGAAGGCAAAGAACAGCCGGTCGCAATGCATCCGGTAGTCCTGCCATTT
>JAQSDT010000305.1 GCA_029946075.1 bacterium
GTGCCGGTTATGTGGACGATTGCTTCGTGCTGGCTGCCAACTACGTCACGTCCTACAGCTACTCCGCGGGCACGACGCCGCCGGTCCTCAGTCACGCGTTCATGTTTCAGCTCGGTCTGCGGACGATCGCGAACTCGTCGTCGACGGGCAGCAGTGCCGGCATTCAGTAGCGTGAGGCGCGCGTTCGCACCGGACCTCGCCGGAGAATATCCAGCCCATCCTTGACACGAATTGGTTGATACGGCTGACATGACCATGACGACCACAAGACGTCCCGATCGCAGGCTCCGCTTCCTGACCGCTGGCTGCGCGCTCGCGCTCGCCGCGATCGTGTTCGGCGTTTCGCCGGTGCGGGCGCAGGCCGTCGCCGTGATGGTCAACGGCGAACCGATCACCAATCTCGACATCGAGCAGCGCACCAAGCTCAACTTCCTGACCACGCGCAAGCAGATGGCCAAGGCCGAAGTGATCGAGGAGCTGATCAACGAAAAGGTGAAGATCAAGGAAGCCAAGCGCTTCGGCGTCGATCCCACCTCCTCCGACATCGATCAGGCCTATTCCGGCATGAGCACGCGGATGCGGCTGACGCCCGACCAGCTGACGAAGTCGCTGGAAAGCCAGGGCATCCGCCCGGAGACCCTCAAATCGCGCCTCAAGGCCGACATGGTCTGGTCCAGCCTGGTGCGCGGCCGTTACAAGGAAAGCCTGCAGGTCGGCGAAAAGGACGTCGCCGCCGCCGCCAGCGAGGGCGGCGAGCCGAGCCAGACCGAAGCCTTCGAATACAAGATGCAGCCGATCGTCCTGATCGTGCCGCGCGGCTCGCCGCCAGCTGCGATCGAGCTGCGGCGCAAGGAAGCGGAATCCCTGCGTGAGCGGGTCCAGTCCTGCGAACAGGCGAACTCCTACTTCAAGTCGATGCAGAATGCCGCGATCCGCGACATCGTGACCAAGACGTCGGCGGATCTACCGGTCCCGCTCCGCGAACTCCTCGACAAGACGCAGGTCGGCCGCCTCACCCCCCCCGAGGTCACCAAGCAGGGCGTGGAAATGGTGGCGCTGTGCGACCGCAAGGCGACCAAGGTCGATACGCCGAAGAAGCGCGAGATTCGCGAGAAGATGTACGCCCAGAAATACGAAGCGAAGTCGAAGGCCTATCTGAACGACATCCGCAAAGCCGCGATGATCGAATATCGTTGATGGTCCTCGCGCTGACATCCGGCGAGCCCGCGGGCATCGGCCCCGACATCGCGCTCGCAGCCTGGCTGCGGCGCAAGGAGCTGGATCTTCCGCCGTTCTATCTGCTCGGCGATATCGCGTTCCTGGCCGAGCGTGCAAAACTCCTCGGACTGAAGGTCGAACTTGCCGAATCCAGCCCGGAGGGGGCCGGCGTGGCCTTCACGAACGCGCTGCCGGTGGTCGCGACCGGCGAGGCTGCAACCGCGCAGCCCGGCAAGCCCGACAACAGCAGCGCAGCCGCCGCCCTCGCCTCGATCCGCCACGCCGTCGATCACGTCAGGAGCGGCCGCGCCGGCGCCGTCGTCACCAACCCGATCGCCAAGAGCGTGCTGTACCGCGCCGGCTTCCGCCATCCCGGCCATACCGAATTTCTCGCCGAGCTTGCCGCCGATGGCGGGAAAGCGCCGCAGCCGGTGATGATGCTGTGGTCGCCGACGCTCGCGGTGGTGCCGGTGACGATCCATTTGTCGCTGCGCGACGCGCTGGCCCAGCTCACCACCGAGCTGATCGTCACGACAGCCCGCATCGCAGTCGCGGACATGAAGGCCCGTTTCGGCATGGCGCGTCCGCGACTCGTCCTGTCGGGCCTCAATCCGCATGCCGGCGAAGACGGCTCGCTGGGGTCGGAGGACATCGACATCGTGGCGCCGGCGGTCGAACGCCTGCGCAGCGACGGCATCGACGTCCGCGGACCGCTGCCGGCCGATACGATGTTCCACCCCTCGGCGCGCAAGACCTACGACTGCGCGGTCTGCATGTATCACGACCAGGCGCTGATCCCGATCAAGACCATCGCGTTCGAGGATGCGGTCAACGTCACGCTCGGATTGCCGTTCATCCGCACCTCGCCGGATCACGGCACGGCGTTCGATATCGCCGGCACCGGCAAGGCCAATCCGTCGAGCCTCGTCGCGGCGCTGCGACTGGCCGCGCGCATGGCCGCGACCGAACCTGCATGAGCGCGATCGACGATCTGCCGCCGCTGCGCGACGTCATTCGCGAACATCAGCTGTCGGCCCGCAAATCGCTCGGCCAGAACTTCCTGCTCGACCTCAACCTCACCGCCCGGATCGCGCGCGCCGCAGGACCGCTGGAAGGCGCGACCGTGATCGAGATCGGTCCCGGCCCCGGCGGGCTGACGCGGGCGCTGCTGGCGCTCGGCGCCAGACGCGTGATCGCGGTCGAGCGCGACGAGCGCGCGCTGGCGCCGCTCGATTACATCGCCAAACGCTATCCCGGCCGGCTCGAGATCGTGCATGCCGATGCGCAGCATTTCGATCCCCGCCCGATGCTGGGCGGCGAGCGGGCGAAGATCGTCGCCAATTTGCCCTACAACATCGCGACCGCGCTATTGGTCGACTGGCTCTCGATCGAGCCGTGGCCGCCCTGGTACGACATGATGGTCCTGATGTTCCAGCGTGAGGTCGCCGAACGCATCGTGGCGCAGGAGGACGACGAGGCCTATGGGCGGCTCGCGGTGCTTGCCAACTGGCGGGCCGAGACGAAAATCCTGTTCGACATCTCGCCCGCCGCCTTCGTGCCGCAACCCAAGGTCACCTCCTCGGTGGTGCGGCTGACGCCGCGCGCCAACCCGGCGCCGTGCGACCGCCGTGCGCTCGAACAGGTCGCTGCCGCCGCCTTCGGCCAGCGCCGCAAAATGCTGCGCCAGAGCCTCAAATCGCTCGCCGTCGATCCGGCCCGGCTGGCGGCTGCCGCGGCCGTCGACCCGACCCGGCGGGCCGAGACGATTCCGGTGTCCGGCTTTGTTGCCATGGCCCGCGAATTGACGGATATACGCAGCACGAAATCTCAAACGCCCTGAAGAAACCGTCTCAAGGAGAAAACGCCATGGCGCTGATGCGTCGCCAGTCGCTGGTCAAGTTCGATGCGCCGTTGTGCGAAACCATCGTCGACACGCCGAAGCCGCAAGGCCGCGAAGTCCTCGTTCGTATCGAACGCTGCGGCCTCTGCCATTCCGACCTGCATATCCAGGACGGCTATGCCGATCTGGGCGGCGGCAAGCGGCTCGACACCACGCGCGGCATGAGCCTGCCGTTCACGCTCGGACACGAGATCGCCGGCGTGGTCGAGGAAGTCGGTCCCGATGCGCCGAAGGAACTGATCGGCAAGAAGCAGGCGGTATTCCCCTGGATCGGCTGCGGCCAGTGCCGCGACTGCGCCAACGGCGACGAGAACCTCTGCGCCAAGCAGCGCTTCCTCGGCGTCTCCATCGATGGCGGCTTTGCCAGCCACGTGCTGGTGCCCGACGCAAAATATCTGCTGGACTACGATCCGCTGCCGGTGAACCAGGCCGCGACATTGATGTGCTCGGGTGTCACCGCCTACGGCGCGTTGAAACGGCTGGTCGACCGTCCGCGCCAGCGCAATCTGCTGCTGATCGGCCTCGGCGGCGTCGGCATGGTGGGGCTGTCATTCGCGCAGGCGATGTTCAAGCAGAAGATCTCCGTCGCCGACCTCAGTCCGGCGGCGCGCGACAGCGCGCTGCAGAACGGTGCGTCGGTGGCGTACGATCCGGCCGAGCCCGACGTGATCAAGCGCATGATCAAGGAGACTGAAGGCGGCTTCGACGAGATCGTCGATTTTGCCGGCAACGAAAGGTCGATGGCCTTCGCGGTGTCGGTCGCGGCACGCGGCGGCAAGATCGTGGTTTCCGGCCTGATGGGCGGCAATTTCAACCTGCCGATGGTGCAGTGGGTCTACAAGCGCATGACCGTCGAAGGCTTCATGGTCGGCACACTCGCCGAAGCCAGGGAACTGATGGCGCTGGCCCGCGCCGGCAAGATCAAGCCGACGCCGATGAAAGAAGAGCCGATGGCCGACGTCCAGAAATGGATCGAGGAGCTGCGCGCCGGCAAGGTCGTCGGTCGCATCGTGCTGAAGAACTGAGGCTATTGTAGCGCAGGGCGGATTTACGCAAGCGTAATCCGCCATTCATGCGGAAAGGTGGTGGGTTACGCCTTCGGCTAACCCACCCTACGCATGTGGCCGCATCAGCCGATCCGGTTGAGCGCGTTCCTGATGCTGGTAAAGATCTCGCCGATATCCTTGCGCATCGAATCCAGCTTCTGGAAGTGATCGAACAGATGCGCGATCCGCTGGTCGACCTCGTGCTTGTTCTTCGACAGCAGATCGACGCGTGAATCGAGTTTGGTGTCGCCCTTCACTTCCATCTCGTCGAGCGTCTTGCTGAGGATTTCGCGGCCGACCTGGATGTCGGATATCAGCGCCTCGATGCCGAAGGCCGGCTCCAGCAGCGGCACGAGGTCGGTCTGCGACTTCGCCAGTTCCTCCTTGATCTGGCGCAAGGTCGCAGCC
>JAQSDT010000306.1 GCA_029946075.1 bacterium
TGGCGAAGTGCAATGGGTCCACCTCGACCAGAAGATGTCGGGCAGCTCGGTGTTCTCGGCAACCGCGCCGAAGCCGGCCGCGCTCTACGAGTTCAAGGACCAGGACACGTTCCTGCTGCAGGTTCGCGCCCAGCGTAACTTCTGATCCCAAGACGAAGACGGACCGGGTCGTGCCCGGTCCGTCCGCACATCAAGACCGCGGCGGAGCGAGGATGATTACCTCGCTTCGCCGCGTCGATTCAGGACCGCCGCCATCAGCCCGAGAACGTAGTTCTTCACGCGATGCGCGGCCGGCGAGATGTCGTCAGCCTGCGGCTCTGCGACCTCGTCGTTCAGCAGCCCGATGTAGTTTTTTCCCGTTTCACGCTTCTGCGCCGTCATATGCGCTCACTCCGGAGTACGCCGATTTGCGGCGACGATGGGCGGGCGGGGCACAATCGCCGGTAAACTTTCCCTACCGTACGAATACCGGACGCATGGCCTGACCGGCTTAATCGATCGTTCATCCTGTTCGTCAAGAGCTGCGAAACCATTCCCGTTTACTTTGGAAGCGGGTGGGACGCGGGAGAATCCCGGGGAGCGTCGACAGGAGTTTTCATATGTATCGATTAGTGGTGCGATTTTTCGACGATGAATGCGGCGCGACCGCCATCGAATATGCCCTGATCGCGGCTGGCATCAGCATCGTGATCGTGACCGTCGTCAACGGGATGGGCAGCGCCCTGAAGAACACGTTCACTTCCGTCAGTTCCTCGCTCAAATAGCGATCGGACGGCACTCGTCATGCAAGAGCTGTTGCTAGGACCGTTGTTGACGCGCTGGGGACCGCTGGGTCTTGCCTACGTGAAGCAGAATCCGTGGCAGGTCTTCGCCGTGGCCGTGGTCACGCTGCTGCTGCTTCACATGCTCTTCAGCAACAAGAAGTCCGGCACCGGCGACTTCCCCGAACTGGGCGGAATCGGCGGCGGGGACGGGGACGGCGGCGGCGATTGAAACCGTCGCGATTTGTCATTCCCGGACGGACCCGCGCATCTGTCGGCGCCTTCGCCTGACGCCACGTCCTGTTAGCCAGCGTCCTGTTAGCCAGCCTTTCGGGTCCGAGCTGCGGTTCGTGCCGGCTTCTCGGCCTTCTTCGGTGCCGGCCCGGCCGTCTCCCTGGCGGCGCGCTTGCCGCCGCCGCTGATCGGCAGCAGCATTTCGCGCTGGCCGGCCGCAGCCTTTTTCGGCTTCTTGCCTTTGAATTTCTCTTTGGATTTCTCTTGAGCTTTCTCTTGAGCTTTCTCTTGGGCTTTCGCCTGAACCTTTTCTTTCGCAGGCGCGGATTGTTTTTCGCCGGCAAGGCTGCGCTTGAGCGCATCCATCAGGTTGATGACGTTGCCGGTGGTCCTTGGCGCGGCCTTCGGCGCGGTGCTGACGCCGTTGCGCTTCTTGTTGATGAGGTCGATCAGCGCCTGTTCGTAGCGGTCCTCGAACTGCTCGGGCTCGAACGAGCCTGACTTCTGCTCGACGATATGCTTGGCCAGATCGAGCATGTCCTTGGTGATCTTCACGTCCTGGATGTCGTCGAAATATTCCTTCTCGCTGCGGACCTCGTACGGGTAGCGCAGCAGCGTTCCCATCAATCCGTTGTCGAGCGGCTCCAGCGCGATGATGTGCTCGCGGTTGGTCAGCACCACGCGGCCGATCGCCACCTTGTTCATGGTGCGGATGGTTTCGCGGATCACCGCGAAGGCGTCGTGGCCGACCTTGCCGTCCGGCACGAGATAATAGGGGCGGATCAGATAGCGGCCGTCGATATCGGACTTCGGAACGAATTCGTCGATCTCGATGGTGCGGGTCGATTCCAGCGCGATGTCGTCAAGCTCGTCCTTCGACACCTCGATGTAGGTGTCGGTGTCGATCTTGTAGCCCTTCATGATGTCTTCGCTGGCGACTTCCTCGCCGGTGTCGGCGTCGACCTTGGCGTATTTGATGCGGTGGCCGGTCTTGCGGTTGATCTGGTTGAACGAGACCTTCTCGGTGTCCGACGTCGCCGGATAGAGGGCGACCGGGCAGGTCACGAGCGAAAGGCGCAGGAAGCCTTTCCAGTTGGCGCGGGGGGCCATGGGATACTCCGAAGACGCAACAGACCAAGGGGCGAGGATACCATCGGAAGACCCCGTCTCAAATATTGCGGGGAGGGGAATCTCCGAACGACGTTAACCGTAACGCCTCCAGGCGGTTTCGTTCGCCCGCAGCCAATTCCTGGAGGCCGCAGGCCGGGAACATCGGGTTGAATCGGGCGTTGGCCATGGGTCGAAGCATCCGCTTGGCATTACAGGCACTTAACCCCCGAGGTCCCCATGGCAATGGAACGACATGGCCACATTATCGAAATCGAAACGGCACAAGAGGCCCGACAGGCCGAGCCCGGCCCCCCGATCCTGGCGCTGCTGGTGGCGTCTACCGGGCTCGCGGTCCTGATCCTCGGCGTGGTCTGGTTCGTTTTCTTCCGGGTGTGAGGGCACGCGCCGGAGGACCCGGATTCAAAGCTGCGAAAACACCCCCGTGCGAAGCAGGCGGGCGGCCGAGCCCAGCATTGGCATCTGCCCTTTGCGGCCGGGATACCGGGTGTCAGGCGTTGGCCTCGCGGCGATTGTCGCGGCCGGATGACAAAAAAGTAACATTGCACCTGCGCCCCGTTCATTGCCTATTCACGCGCGTCGGCCTCATGTTGAGCTGCTATCTCAAGGCTCACTATTGGAGGCAAAATTGCGCCTGCTCGTTGTCGAGGACGATCCGGATCTCAACCGTCAATTGACGACCGCATTGACGGATGCGGGCTATGTGGTCGATCGCGCGTTCGACGGCGAGGAGGGGCACTACCTCGGCGACAGCGAGCCCTACGACGCCGTCGTGCTCGATATCGGCCTGCCCAAGATGGACGGCATCTCCGTGCTGGAGGCGTGGCGCCGCAACGGGCGCGCGATGCCGGTGCTGATCCTGACCGCGCGCGACCGCTGGAGCGACAAGGTGCAGGGCTTCGATGCCGGCGCCGACGACTACGTCGCCAAGCCGTTTCATCTGGAAGAGGTGCTGGCCCGCATCCGCGCGCTGCTGCGCCGCTCGGCCGGCCATGCCCAGTCCGAACTGACCTGCGGTCCGGTGTCGCTCGATACCCGTACCGGCCGCGTCAGCGTGTCGGGCAACCCGATCAAGATGACCTCGCATGAGTATCGTCTGCTGGCCTATCTGATGCACCACACCGGCCGCGTGGTGTCGCGCACCGAACTGGTCGAACATCTCTACGACCAGGACTTCGACCGCGACTCCAATACCATCGAGGTGTTCGTCGGCCGCATCCGCAAGAAGCTCGACGTCGACATCATCCAGACCGTGCGCGGGCTCGGCTATCTCCTGACGCCGCCGGCGGCCGGCGCCTGACGGCCAGCGCCCTTTACTTGACCATGATCTTGTCCGAAAACCGGTTGCAGTTTGGCGCTAACGCGAACGCGATAGCGTTTTCGGGCGGAGTGGACACCGGTTCGCGTGAAGAAAACGCGTCAAAATGGAAGTCGAGGGCGCCGCTTCTGGTTCTGCTTGAACCGGCGTCCTGGATTCGGGATCGTGCTCTGATGCGCGGAAGTTCGCTCGCCACGCGGCTGTTCCTGTCGGCCACCGCGTGGGTGGCCGTGATCCTCGTGATTACCGGCGTGATCCTGTCGTCGGTCTATCGCAGTGCGACCGAGCGCGCCTTCGATCGCCGCCTCAACCTCTATCTGCGCACGCTGGTCGCCGAAGTCGCGACGCCGGACGAGCCGCCCGATCATCAGTTCCAGTCGCTTGGCGAGCCGTTGTTCGAACTGCCGCTGTCGGGCTGGTACTGGCAGATCGTTCGCACGGATACCGGCAAGCCAGAGAGGCGCGCGTCGCGCTCGCTGTGGGACAAGAAACTGCCGAAGCTCGAGGAGCACGGCGCCGATCTGACCGCGGCGGGCGTTCGCCTCGGCTATGTCGACGGGCCCGAGGGCCAGAGCCTGCGCATCGTCGAGCGGCCGGTCGATCTCGGCGCCGACGGCAAATTCCTGGTCAGCGTGGCCGGCGACGGCAGCGAGATTTCGGACGAAATCCGTGCCTTCGACTATTACCTCGGCGGCACCTTCGCCGCGCTCGGCATCGTGCTGCTGCTGACCACGATCTTCCAGGTTCGCTTCGGCCTTGCGCCGCTCAAGCGCATTTCGGAATCGATCGCCGACATCCGCTCCGGCCGCGCCGAGCGGCTGGAAGGCGAGTTTCCGGTCGAGATCGCGCCGCTGGCGCGCGAGACCAATGCGCTGATCGACGCCAACCGCGAGATCGTCGAGCGCGCGCGCACCCATGTCGGCAATCTCGCCCATGCCATCAAGACGCCGCTGTCGGTCATCGTCAACGAGGCCGCGGCGCATGCGGTCGATCCGTTTGCCCGCAAGGTGCTGGAACAGGCCGACGTGATGCGCGATCAGGTGGCGCACCACCTGGAGCGCGCGCGCATCGCTGCGCGCGTCACCACCGTCGGCACCGTCACCGAGGTCGCGCCCGCGATCGAGGCGCTG
>JAQSDT010000307.1 GCA_029946075.1 bacterium
AGCGGCGATCATCGCGGGCGCCTTCGTGTAGGGACGCGCAGCGAGATCCGCAGCAGCGGCGGGGGCGGCGAAGGCGACGAGGGCGGCGGTGCCCAGCAAAAACTTCTTCATAGTTGATCTCCGGCTATTGTCCGCTTCCGATTGCTCTCGAAGCGTTGGTTTGGTGACGCGAGCGCCGCGCCGATGGGGAATCGTATAGCGCGGAAGTGCCGGAAAAGCCGTCTCCGAAATGCAACACTTGGCGAGTAAACGCCTGGAACCAAGTTAATGATTTGTTTACGATTTTCGGCCGTGCGGCGGGAACTTTCCGAATCGATTTCGAGGGCCGTTTTGGAGTCTCGCGGGTTCCATTTTGGTCGCCTCGCGAAGGTCCAGTGCAGGCGGTGACCGCTCGCCTGATGACCCTGCATTCACCAGGAACAAAACTGGAACAATTCCGTGGGCAATGCTATATGTGGATAACCGCTGACTTGCCGAGGGATCGCTAAGCCGGCGGCGCCTGCTGGCGTATAGGGTCCGTCCCGGATGTCCGAAACGGCGGACGAGAACGGTGGATATAGCGGCAGGTTGAGAAACGGGATGCGGCCGTCAATTGCGGCGCGCGCGACAATCTGCGCCGGTGATTTTTCGAGTGGAGAGCGGCAATGGCTGGAAGTGTAAACAAGGTGATCCTGGTCGGTAATCTCGGCAAGGATCCGGAAATCCGGCGGACACAGGACGGGCGCCCGATCGCCAATCTCTCGATCGCGACCTCGGAGACCTGGCGCGACAAGAATACCGGCGAGCGCAAGGAAAAGACCGAGTGGCATCGCGTGGTGATCTTCAATGAGGGTCTTTGCAAGGTCGCCGAGCAGTACCTGAAGAAGGGCGCCAAGGTTTACATCGAGGGCGCGCTGCAGACCCGCAAATGGACCGACCAGAGCGGCGTCGAGAAGTACTCGACCGAGGTCGTGCTGCAGGGCTTCAATTCGACGATGACCATGCTGGACGGCCGCAGCGGCGGCGGTGGCGGCAGCTTCGGTGGCGACGATTCCGGCAGTGATTTCGGCTCGTCCGGGCCGGTCAGTTCCGCGCCGCGCCGCGCCGTGGCAGCGGGCGGCGGCGGCCGCAACAACGATATGGACGACGATATCCCGTTCTAAGGGCGGGATTGCCGTAGTCGCAAAGGTCGAGATCGGCGCCTGATGGGTGCCGACTGACGGAATGTCGGCTCGTCTTCATTCTCCAGAATGCTTTCTAATCAATTGATTCGACAGTTCAATCCGAGAGAGTTCCCGATTTTGACTTCGCTCGATGTGAATGATATTAACATGAGGAGTTCGATCTAACGGCTTCGGCGAGTTTTCTCATCGGAGTCTTGCAGCGGAACCCCTCCATGAGCCTCGCGCCACTGCTCAATGCCGCTCCCGCCATCCCTGTCCACGCCATGGCGGCCATGGCGGCCTTTGCGTTGGGTCTGGTGCAGTTTGCGGCGCCCAAGGGCACGCTGACGCACCGGACGCTCGGCTGGATCTGGGTGGCCCTGATGGCCGTCGTGGCCGCCAGTTCGTTCTGGATCCACGAGATCAGGCTGCTCGGCCCCTGGAGCCCGATCCACCTGCTGTCGATCATGGTGCTGGTGCTGCTGCCGATCGCCGTCCTTGCTGCACGCAGCCACAACATTCGCCGCCATCGCTGGATCATGATCGGGATTTTCGCTGGCGGATTGATCATTGCCGGCCTGTTCACTTTCGTGCCCGGCCGGATCATGCACGCGGTGGTTTTCGGGCACTGAGAAACGTGCCGGAACGAGGCTCCGGACGCTGCTGTTTCGAGGCCGCAAACGGCAAGCGGGGCGGGACGCCGGCTAACCCTTTAAGTCTATGAAAAAACGAAGGGAAAAACTGCTCGCGGGATGCCGTTGAGGGTGGTTATCGGACGCCCCTTGCGCTATATGATTCCCGACTGAGAACTGACTGGATTCCCCCTTTGTCCGACAATGAAAACGACAAGCCCGGCGAGCCGCCGGTGCCTTCCGATATTCGGCCCGTTTCCATCCTCGACGAGATGAAACGCTCCTACCTCGACTACGCCATGAGCGTGATCGTGGCGCGGGCGCTGCCGGACGCGCGCGACGGCTTGAAACCCGTGCACCGCCGCATCCTGTATTCGATGTACGAGCAGGGGCACACGCCCGACAAGAAGTACGTCAAATCCGCCCGCGTGGTCGGTGACGTCATCGGTAAATACCACCCGCATGGCGACCAGTCGATTTACGACGCGATGGTGCGCATGGCGCAGGATTTTTCCATGCGCGTGCCGCTGGTCGACGGCCAGGGTAATTTCGGCTCGGTCGACGGCGATCCGCCGGCCGCGTATCGATACACCGAGGCGCGCCTCACCAAATCGGCGCTGGAAGTCCTTGGCGATATCGACAAGGACACCGTCGATTTCCAGGCCAACTACGACAATTCCGAGAAGGAACCGTCGGTTCTGCCGGCCAAGTTCCCGAACCTGCTGGTCAACGGCGCCGGCGGCATCGCGGTCGGCATGGCGACCAATATCCCGCCGCACAATCTCGGCGAAGTCATCGACGCCTGCGCCGCGCTGATCGACAACCCGGCGCTCACCATCGACGATCTCATCAACATCATTCCGGGACCGGATTTCCCGACCGGCGGCATCATTCTCGGTCGTCAGGGCATCCGTTCGGCCTATCATCTGGGCCGCGGCTCGATCGTGATGCGCGGCAAGGTGTCGATCGACACCATCCGCAAGGATCGCGAAGCGATCATCATCACTGAAATTCCGTACCAGGTGAACAAGGCCACCATGGTCGAGCGCATCGCCGAACTGGTGCGCGAAAAGAAGATCGAAGGCGTCTCCGATCTGCGCGACGAATCCGACCGCGACGGTTTCCGCGTCGTCATCGAGCTGAAACGCGAAGCGGTGGCGGACGTCGTGCTCAATCAGCTCTATCGTTTTACGCCGCTGCAGACCAATTTCCCGGCCAACATGCTGGCGCTGGATTCCGGCCGCCCGCAGACGATGAATCTGAAGGACCTGCTGACGCTGTTCGTGGCGTTCCGCGAGCAGGTGATCACGCGGCGAACCAAATTCCTGCTCAACAAGGCCCGCGACCGCGCCCACATCCTGGTCGGCCTTGCCATCGCGGTCGCCAATATCGACGAGATCATCCGCGTTATCCGAAACTCGCCCGATCCGAACACCGCGCGCGATACCCTGATGTCGCGCGACTGGCCGGCGCGTGACGTCGAGGCGATGATCACGCTGATCGACGATCCCCGCCACCGGATGGCGCCGGACGGAACCGCACGGCTTTCCTTCGAGCAGGCCAAGGCCATTCTCGATTTGCGGCTGCAGCGCCTGACGGCGCTCGGCCGCGACGAGATTTCCGAAGAGCTCGACAAGCTTGCGGTGGAAATCGCCGATTACCTCGACATCCTGCGGTCGCGCGCGCGCGTGCAGGCGATCGTCAAGGCCGAACTGGCCGAGGTGAAGGACAAGTTCGCCACCCCGCGCAAGACCGTCATCATGGAGCAGGAAGGCGAGGTCGAGGACGAGGACCTGATCCAGCGCGAGGACATGGTCGTCACCGTCTCGCATGCCGGATACGTCAAGCGCGTGCCGCTTTCGACCTACCGGGCACAGCGCCGCGGCGGCAAGGGCCGGGCGGGCATGCAGACCCGCGACGAGGATTTTGTCTCCAGGCTGTTCGTGGCCTCTACCCATACGCCGGTGCTGTTCTTCTCCTCGCGCGGCCAGGTCTACAAGGAAAAGGTCTGGCGGCTGCCGATGGCAGCGCCGAATGCGCGCGGCAAGGCGCTGATCAACATCCTGCCGCTGGAGCAGGGCGAGCGCATCACCACCATCATGCCGCTGCCGGAGGATGAATCCTCCTGGGCCAATCTCGACGTGATGTTCGCCACGACCGGCGGCACCGTTCGCCGCAACAAGCTGTCCGACTTCGTCGATGTCCGACGCTCCGGCATCATCGCCATGAAGCTGGAAGAGGGCGAGGCGATCGTCGACGTGCAGATATGCACCGAGCACGACGACGTGCTGCTCACGGCCGCCGGCGGGCAATGCATCCGCTTCCCCGTCACCGACGTGCGTGTCTTCACCGGCCGTACCTCGATGGGTGTGCGCGGCATCGCGCTGGCAGACAACGACACGCTGATTTCGCTGTCGATCCTGCGCCATGTCGAGACCTCCTCGGATGAACGCTCGGCGTACCTGAAGATGCGTCGCGCGGTCGCCGGCGAAACCGCGGTGGAGGAGCCTGCGGATGCCGAGGGCGAAGAGACCTCAAGCGCGATCCAGCTCTCGCAGGAGCGCTACGCCTACATGTCGGCGCAGGAGCAGGTGGTGCTGACCGTGTCCGTCAACGGCTACGGCAAGCGCACCTCGTCCTATGAGTACCGCACCACCGGCCGCGGCGGCAAAGGCATCGTCGCCATGAGCGTCAACAACCGCAACGGCAAGCTGGTGGCCTCGTTCCCGGTCGAGGAGGCCGACCAGATCATGCTGGTGACCGACAAGGGGCAGCTGATCCGCTGCCCGGTCGAGG
>JAQSDT010000308.1:0-3766 GCA_029946075.1 bacterium
GACAGATACAGCCGGCCGGCCTCGATCTTGGAAATATCCAGAATGCCGTCGATCAGGCCGGAGAGATGATCGGCGCTGCGACGAACCACGCGCACCTGGTCGCGCGGCTTGGCGGCCAGCCCCGAATCCTGCTCCAGCAGCTGCGCATAGCCGGAGATCGCGTTCAGTGGCGAGCGCAACTCGTGACTCAGACCCACCACGTAACGGCTCTTGGCGAGGTTGGCGGATTCGGCGACTTCCTTGGCGCGCTGCAGTTCGGCGTCGGTGCGCTTGTGGGCGTCGATTTCCTGGATCAGCAAGGTCGTCTGCCGCCGCGTTTCCGCTTCCGCCGCGCGCCGGCTTTCCTGTGCCAGCACGAACAGCCACGCCACCACGCCGATGATGATGGACAGCGCAAAGAACACCTTCCACAGCACATCCGACAGCTGCGATCCTTCGGCCGGAATCGTCGCCGAGGTCTGCAGATAGATCAGCCCAAGCGTCAGCGCGACCAGCCCTGCGGATATCGCGAACACGCCGAGATAGTGCCCGAACTGCGAATTGATGCGAGCGTAGATCGGCGCGGGCAGCATCTTGCCGAGCGTATCGGAGACCTGCGCGCTGATCCGCGCATGCGGCTTGCAGAGGTCGTGGCAGCGCGCGTCCAGCGAGCAGCACAGCGAGCAGATCGGGCCGGCATAGGCCGGGCAGGAGGCCATGTCCTCGGGTTCGAACGAATGCTCGCAAATACAGCACTGGATCGATTCAAGGTTCTGCCAGCTCCGCTTCGGCTTGCGTGCAATGTAGTATTTGCCGTCGGTCGCCCACGCGATCAGCGGCGCGGTGATCAGCGCCACCGCCAGCGCGACAAAGGCGGAGAGCGCTTTGGCCGTCGGCCCGAACAGGCCGTAGAACGCGCTGATCGAAACGATGGTGGCGATCAGCATGGCTCCGACCCCGACCGGATTGGTGTCTTAGAGATGCGCGCGCTTGAACTCCATCTGCTGCGGGCGCAGGCCGAGCGGCCGGTTGATGACGAGATCGGCGACCAGCGCGCCGACCCAGGCGATGGCGACGTTGGAGTATAGCGCCAGCGTCTGCTCCAGCGCCTTGTAGACGCCGATCTCCATCAAGAGCAGCGCCACCATCACGTTGAACACCAGCCACACCACGCGGCCGGGATGGCTGTGCGTCAGCCGCGAGAAGAAGTTCGACCAGGCGATCGAGCCGGCATAGGCGTTGGTGACGTTGATCTTGACCTGCGAGAGGATGACGAAGGTGCCGGTCAGCGCCAGCGCGAGATCCGGCTGCGACAGCACGTAGCGAAACGCCTCCAGATACATGTGCGCGGGCTCGGCCGCCTGTTCGGTGGTCAGGCCGTGGCTGAGCGCGAAATAGGCGAGGAACGAGCCCACCAGCAGCTTGAGCGCGCCGAACACGATCCAGCCGGGGCCGGCGCTGAGCAGCGCGATCCACCACGACGTCCGTGACGTCCGGCGGTCGCGCGGCAGGAAGCGCAGGAAGTCGACCTGTTCGCCGATCTGCGCCACCAGCGAAAACACCACCGATGCGGCCGTGCCGAACAACAGCAGATCGAGATGACCCGTCGGATCGCCGTGCTCACCGGCGAATTTTCGCCACTCCGTGAACGAGATCGGATTGGCGTAGGCGATCGCGACGAACGGCAGGATATGCAGTACGATCCAGAGCGGCTGCGTCCACAATTGAAACCGGCTGATCAGGGTGATGCCATAGGTCACCAGCGGAATGATGACGACCGCGCTGATGAGATAGCCAAGAGGCCGCGGAATGCCGAAACACATTTCGAGTGCGGCCGCGAGAATGACGGCCTCGAGCGCAAAGAAGATGAAGGTAAACGACGCATAGATCAGCGACGTGATGGTCGAGCCGATATAGCCGAAGCCGGCGCCGCGGGTCAGCAGATCGATGTCGATGCCGCTCTTGGCGGCGTGGTAGGCGATCGGCAATCCGCACAGGAAAATGATGACGCTGACGACCAGGATCGCAGCGGTGGCGTTGGCTGCACCATAGTTGAGCGTGATGGTCCCACCGATCGCTTCCAGCGCCAGGAACGAGATCGCGCCGAGGGCGGTGTTGGCGACGCGGGCAGCCGACCACCGGCGCGCGCTCTTGGCGGTGAAGCGCAGCGCGTAGTCTTCCAGCGTCTGGTTGGCAACCCATTGATTATATTGGCGCCTGACGCGGTCTATCCGCTGCCGCCCTGCCAAATTTTCACTCCTTACTGCAAACGATCGACCCCGTGATCGTCAGCAAACCCCGTACCAAAAGCCTACGTCGCTATTTTGCGGTGCAGTATACGCGATCCCACGTATCTGTGCAGTGCACAATTCTAGGCAATCCTCGCCTGACCAATAAGCGCGTTCTCAAACAAAATGGGGTGCTCATGTCAGACGAAACCAAACAGGGCCTGCAGTCTCCGCTTCGCCGCAAACTGCTGATGGGGGCGGCCGCATTGCCGCTCATCTCGATGCTTCCGCGCCCCTCCTTCGGAGCCGGTCCCGCAACTGCCACCGTCAACACGACCGGCCTCGCCGTAACCGATACGGAAGTCACCGTCGGCATCCTTCACTCCGCCACCGGCACGATGGCGATTTCGGAAACCGGTTCGATCCAGGCCGAGAAGCTCGCGATCGAGCAGATCAACGCCATGGGCGGTGTGCTCGGCCGCAAGATCAAGTTCATTCAGGAAGACGGCGCCAGCGACTGGCCGACCTTCGCGGAAAAGGCCAAGAAGCTTCTCGTCAACGACAAGGTCGCGGCCATCATGGGCTGCTGGACCTCCGCCTCGCGCAAGGCGGTGCTGCCGGTTATGGAGCAATACAACGGCATGCTCTACTACCCGACTTTCTATGAAGGCCTCGAGCAGTCCAAGAACGTCATCTATACCGGTCAGGAAGCCACCCAGCAGATCCTCGCCGGCCTGAACTGGATCGCCAAGGAGAAGGGCGCCAAATCGTTCTTCTTCATCGGCTCCGACTACATCTGGCCGCGCACCTCGAACAAGATCGCGCGCAAGCACGTCGAGAACGTGCTGAAGGGCAAGGTCGTCGGCGAAGAGTATTACGCGCTCGGCTCGACCCAGTTCAACTCGGTCATCAACAAGATCAAGCTGACCAAGCCCGACGTGATCTTCACCGACGTGGTCGGCGGCTCCAACGTCGCCTTCTACAAGCAGCTCAAGGCGGCCGGCGTCGATCTGTCGAAGCAGGCGCTGCTGACGATCTCGGTGACCGAAGACGAAATCGACGGCATCGGGGGCGAGAACATCGCGGGCGCCTATGCCTGCATGAAGTACTTCCAGTCGCTCGACAATCCGAACAACAAGGAATTCGTTTCCGCCTTCAAGAAGATGTGGGGCGAAAAGACCGTGATCGGAGACGTCACCCAGGCTGCCTATCTCGGCCCGTGGCTGTGGAAATTGACGGTCGAGAAGGCCGGCAGCTTCGACATCGACAAGATCGCGGTGGCCTCGACCGGCGTCGAATTCAAGGGCGCGCCCGAAGGCTACGTGCGCATCCACGAAAACCATCACCTCTGGTCGAAGACCCGCGTCGGCAAGGCCAAGCTCGACGGCCAGTTCGAACTGATCTTCGAAACCGCCGATCTGGTCGAGCCCGATCCGTTCCCCAAGGGCTACCAGTAAGCGCGCTACCAGTAAGCCCGATTGGCTTATCGCCGCTTTCTCACAAGCAGCTCCCTGGCGCGGACCGTCAATCCGCGCTTCACGACCCCGCGGCGCGCCGTT
>JAQSDT010000308.1:3804-4569 GCA_029946075.1 bacterium
CGCGCCCCGGGACCTGATCCCCTCATGGAGAACATGGATGTTCGGCGATTATTCGATTGGCGATTTGGGCTCCATTTTCGTCATGCAGGGCTTCGCAGGCCTGATCCTGTTCTCGGTTTACGTTCTGATGGCGCTCGGTCTTGCGATCATCTTCGGCCAGATGGGTGTCATCAACATGGCGCATGGCGAGTTCATGATCCTCGGCGCCTACGTCACCTGGCTGACGTCGAACACCTTCCAGCATTATCTGCCGTCGCTGTTCTCCGGCTACTTCTTCCTCGCGATGATACTGGCGTTCCTCGCATCCGGTGCGCTGGGGATGCTGGTCGAATGGGCGCTGATACGTCATCTCTACAAACGGCCGCTCGATACGCTGCTCGCGACCTGGGGCCTCAGCCTGATCCTGCAGCAGACCTATCGTTCGGTGTTCGGTCCGCGCGAAGTCGGAGTCGAGTTGCCGCAGTGGATGCTCGGTTCGCTCAAGGTCACCAACAGCATCGAGGTGCCGATCAACGGCATCTTCGTGATGGGCCTGACGTTGCTGATTACCGTCGCGGTGGCCTACGTCATGTATAAATCGCGCTGGGGCCGCCAGGTCCGCGCCGTCGTGCAGAACCGCATCATGGCCGGCGCCGTCGGCATCAATACCGAGAAGGTCGATCGCTACACCTTCGGCCTCGGCTGCGGCATCGCCGGCGTCGCCGGCAGCGCCTTCACCATGATCGGCTCGACGGGGCCGACCTCGGGCCAGCTCTACATCGTCGA
>JAQSDT010000309.1 GCA_029946075.1 bacterium
GCCCGGGTAGTCCGACCCATACGCGCGAGGAAGTGTTCCAGCCGTTCCTGCGGCTCGACGACGCCCGCAACCAGGACGAGGGCGGCACCGGCCTCGGCCTTGCCATCGCCCGCGACATTGCCCGCTCGCATGGCGGCGACATCACGCTCGGCGACAGCCCGATGGGCGGGTTAAGGGCAACGGTGCGGGTGCCGGTGTAGTTTTTTGTAGCCCGGGTGACGCGCAGCGCAACCCGGGGGCAGTTTCGCGGGCGGAAAGAATCCCGGATTGCGCGGAGCCTGTCATCGGGCGCGCATCCGCGCGACCCGTTGGCTCCATCCGAGCTACGAAGAGTCCTACTTCCCCGGCTGCTTCGGCATCATGGCTTTCAGTTTTTCCATGTCCTTGATGTTCATCTTGATGCCGCCGGGCATCATGATGTCACCGGCGCGCTGATCGCTCTTGCAGGCGCCGAGCCATTTGGCTTCGATCGTGGTAGTGTTGTCGCGGGGAACGCCGGCCGGGCCGCCCTCGGTGTGCGAGGTGGATTTCACGGTGTAGGCGGAGTTGAAGTCGCCGATGATCTCGCCGCGCGATTTGATCGACATGCCGGAAATGTTGCAGACGGAATCGGTGACGTAACCGGTCGCCGTCTTCTGGATGTCCTGCTTCGAGCACATCTCCTTCGCCATCGGCGAGAACGCCGTGCTCATATCCTTGTCGGTGGTCTCGTCGGTGCATTGCTGCATCGTCATCTCGGGCGTGGGCGAGCCCGCGCGCAGCACCTTCATCTCCCAGAGACCGGCCTTGCGCACCGGCAATTCCAGCGCCGCGGCGGCACCGGGCAGAGTTGCCAGCAGGCAAAGCGCCGCGCCCATAGAAAGAAGCCCACGCGTCATGGCCGCGCTCCCGCTCAATTCGGTTGGTTAGTCAGCAGCGCTCAGTAACGTGCGCGCAATGGCATTTCCGTGGCACCATAGGGCACCCAGCGGCAGGCGAACGAGATATACCCGCCATATTGCGGCTGCACGCCGAGGAATTTCACCACCTTGCCGTAGGAGGCGCAGTGATCGACCGCGAGCTGGCGCGCGTCGGTCTGCTGGCCGAGCGCATAGGCGATGATCCCGCCGGTATCGTTGCCCTTGAAGGACGACACCCAGTCGGCTTGCGCCGGCGCAGCCGCCAGCAGTCCGCCCATGGTAATCAGGCCAGCCGCCAAAATCCTTCGCATCGCAGACTCCATTTCGCTCAGCGACTCACCATAGAGCGCACCACCGGCCGTGAAAAGAATGCTGACGGCAAGAACCGGACTTGCCCGCAAGGTGTTGCCGCGCTGCACTTGACCTTGCTGGGGGTTCGCGGCACGGTCGCGGCCACTGGATTATCCGGCGGATTCCCATGCGCACCCTGTTCAGCTCCCTGAAAACGCTCACCCTTGGCGCCATTGCCGCGGCAATGCTGCTTGCGATGTCCGGTCAGGGCGCCCGGGCCGCCAATCCGCTGGAACTGAATTTCGGCCTGTTCGGCCCGCGCTACGACGGCCGGGTCGCGCCCTGCGAACACGCACTGCCGACGATCAGTTCGCAATTCCAGGAAAAGGAAAGCACCTTCTGGAATTCGGCGCTGACGATCACCGGTTTCGGCCGAATCCACGAAACCGCGTTCCGCCCCTGGCAGTCCGACAACATTCCGCGCCGTTATTGCAGCGCCGACGTGATGCTGAGCGACGGCAAGATGCGCGCCGTGCACTACTCGATCATCGAGGACGGCGGCTTTGCCGGCTTCGGCCAGGGCGTCGAATGGTGCGTCACCGGCCTCGACCGCAACTGGGCCTACAACCCCAGCTGCAAGGCCGCCCGGCCCTGATTTCCGGCTAGATTCCCTTCCGCGGACGCCGCCGATCCAATCGGTTTGGGCGGGCGCCACTTTTGTTCTTGAAATGTTCCGGCTCCCTGCTAGGCTCGGGATAGTCCAGTAGAGGGGCGTTCGATGTTCCGACCCATGATTTTTGCCCGACTTCTCGTTTTTCTGACGCTGGCCGCATCGGCTTTCATGACCGGCTCGGCCGGAACGGCATTCGCACAGGACCGCCGCCAGAACGCTCCCGGCGAATTCGATTTCTACGTGCTCGCGCTGTCGTGGTCGCCCTCGTTCTGCGAGAGCGCTTCCGAACGTGGCAATAGCGGGCGCTCGCAGCAGATCCAGTGCGGCGGGCGGCCGTTCTCCTTCGTGGTGCACGGCCTGTGGCCGCAATACGAGCGCGGCTTTCCCGAATATTGCCAAAAGTCGCCGGAATGGGTCGATCGCGACCTCGTGAATTCGATGCTGAATTTGATGCCGGCGTCCGGGCTGATCGTCAATGAATGGAAGAAGCACGGCACCTGCTCCGGCCTGAAGCCGCGGGCCTATTTCGAGAGTATCCGCAAGGCACGGGCGGCGGTGAAAATCCCCGAGGAATTCCTGCAATTGTCCGCGCCCAAGATGGTCGCCCCGGACGAACTCGAGAACGCCTTCGTCAAGGCCAATCCCGGCCTTAGCAGGTCGGCGATTTCGGTGACCTGCGATTCCCGTCGCCTCTCCGAGGTCCGGATCTGCATGAGCAAGGAACTGCAATTCCGCGCGTGCGAGGAAATCGACCGCCGCGCCTGCCAGCGCAAGGAAGTGCTGATGCCGCCCGTGCGCGGCGGCTGATCGCTACGCTCACCGTCTTTCGAAAAGCGCAGATCGCGTTATCAATTCTGCGCTCCCGGCCATCCGCGGCTTTATCGTCGTCTGCAGGGTACGCGGATGGCCGGGATCTTCTTCCTGAGGCGCAGGCGTCTCGCCGCGCACTAAATCTTGCGCCTTCCCGAGATTAACTGCCAATACCACGGCACAACGAGTTGCTGGCGGGGTTGGCATGTGGCGTTCGATGGGGGTCCGGATCGCGCTGGTCTTGATCGTGGCCGGTGTTCTCGCCGCGGTACAACTGTGGCCTCGTGAGCAAGCCAGGGGCCCGTTCGACTTCTATGTGCTGTCGCTGTCGTGGTCGCCCTCGTTCTGCGAGGCCGCATCCGAGCGCGGCAACAGCGAGCGCTCGCAGGTCCAGTGCAGCGGCCGTCCGTTTTCGTTCGTGGTGCACGGTCTGTGGCCGCAATTCGAAAAAGGCTTTCCCGAAAATTGCCAGCGGCCGGCCCCACGCGTCGAGCGCGAGATCGTGTCTTCGATGATGGACCTGATGCCCTCGGCCGGGCTGATTTTCAGCGAATGGGACAAGCACGGCACCTGTTCGGGCCTCGGCGCGCGCGCCTATTTCGACACCGTTCGCAGGGCGCGCTCCGCCGTGAGAATTCCCGAGGAATATTTGCAATTGCCGGCGCAAAAGGCCGTCGCGCCTGCCGAGATCGAGGCCGCTTTCATCAAGGCCAACCCGGGCCTCACCGACACCGCGATCGCCGTGATGTGCGACAAGACGCGGCTCGGCGAAGTACGGATCTGCATGGGCCACGACCTGCGGTTCCGCCCCTGCGAAGACGTCAACCGCCGCGCCTGCCGGCGCGACCAGGTGGTGATGCCCCCGGTCCGGGGCGGATAGGCCATTTGGTCAAGGGCCGGGACAAGCCCGGTCATGACGCGTAGAAGACGTCTTTCGTCCTCTCCAACCGGCCGGCCCCTTGCCATGAACTACCGACACGCCTTTCACGCCGGCGGCTTTGCCGATGTCATCAAGCACATCGTGCTGGTGCGCATGCTGACCTACCTGCAGGAAAAGCCGGCCGCGTTTCGTGTGCTCGATACCCATGCCGGCGCGGGGCGTTACGATCTGGCCGGCGACGAGGCGCGCCGCAGCGGCGAATGGCTGACCGGAATCGCGCGAGTGATGCAGGCGCGGTTCTCGGAAGCCGCCCAGCCGCTGGTGGCGCCCTATCTCGACGTCGTCAGGGCGTTCAACGAACCCGGCAAGCTCACCGCCTATCCGGGATCGCCGCTGATCGCGCGCGCACTGCTCCGGCCGCAGGACCGCCTGACGGCATGCGAGATCGAACCCGGCGCCCGCAGACAATTGATCGACGCGCTGCGCCGCGACGCGCAGGCCCGCGTGGTCGATCTCGACGGCTGGACCGCGCTGCCGGCCTTCGTGCCGCCGAACGAGCGGCGCGGCCTCGTGCTGATCGACCCGTCGTTCGAGCAAAAGGACGAGTTCGAAACGCTGGCCGCCACCTTTGCCGAGGCCTACGCGAAATGGCCGACCGGCAGCTATCTGATCTGGTACCCGGTGAAGAGCCGCCGCGCCACCGACACGCTCGCACGCGAGGTCGCTGCTGCCGCCGACGGCAGCAAACCCGCGGGCAAATGCCTGCGGCTCGAATTCAGCGTCGCGCCGCAGCAGGCCGGCGGCCCCCTCACCTCGACCGGATTGCTGATCGTCAACCCGCCATGGACGCTGGCGGGTGAATTGAAGACCATTCTACCCGAACTTGAAAAGCCGCTCGGCCAGGGCGGCGCGGCAAGGTTCAGGCTCGAGACGCCGAAGCCCTGACGCCGTCGTCCGTCCCCGCGAAAGGCCGTAGGCAACCTCCGCAAAACCGTATTATGCTCAGCTTGTTGGA
>JAQSDT010000310.1 GCA_029946075.1 bacterium
CATCGCACGCGCC
The DNA here is from genome assembly GCA_029946075.1 of bacterium. GTDB lineage: Bacteria > Pseudomonadota > Alphaproteobacteria > Rhizobiales > Xanthobacteraceae > Bradyrhizobium. The sequence continues at coordinate 14 of JAQSDT010000310.1, forward strand.
AGCCCGACGCGAGTGTTCTCGTCCGGCATCGATATCGGCTATCGGCTGCCGGCCTTCTGCACCTCGGTCGGCCGCGTGCTGTTGTCGCGCCTGGCGGACGACGAACTCGCGGCGACGCTCAAGGCGATGGAGCTTGCACCGCTGACGCCGTTCACCGTCACCGACAGGAAGGCGCTGCTGCAAGCGATCATTGCCGATCGCGCGCAGGGTTACTCGCTGGTCGATCGCGAGGCGGAGCCTGGATTCCGCTCGATCTCGGTGCCGGTCCGCCGCTATGACGGCGCGATCATCGCGGCCATCAATATGGGCGCGCATGTCGATCGCGTTTCGGCCGCCGAGATGGTCAAGACGTTCCTGCCGCGCCTGCGCGAAGCGGCGGCGTCGGTCAAATCGATGCTGGTGTGAGCCGGAAATGTTCGACGATTTTCTGCGCGGTGACTTCCGCAGGCGTCGCGCCAGTATCGAGCTTCAGGCAATCGGGCCGCGGCACGGCGGTGAAATTGTTGCGGTCGAGATAGGTCGCGAGGCCCTCGGTTGACGCCATCTTGCGCCGTTCGACCCGGTCGGGATTGCCGACCCGCCGCATGGCTTCCTCGCGCGGGCAATGCAGGAACACCGGCAGCAGCTCGCCGCCGTGCCGCTGCAGGATTTCCTCGAACTTGCCGAACTGGTCGCGGTCTTCCGGCTCGACATAGCAGAACGTCGTGACCAGCAGCGGAACGCCGTTCGCCGCCGCGGCGTCGAGCGCCGAATACCTGACCTCGTGGATCAGCGGCCAGAAGCCCGGCGCGTCGAAATCGAAAATGGTGCGCACGAAATCGATGACGGCGTGATTGTCCATCAGCCGCCCCGGCACCATCCGGAGCAACGCTTTTGCAGTCGTGAGCTTGCCCGTGGCGGGCGAGCCGTGGAGAAAAAGCAGCTTCATGCGCGATCAGTATCGCAAGTACAGTCGGAATTCGAGGCGGGAGACGGAGAATTTCCGTTGGTCTTCTTACCCGGAAGGCCGGCCAAGATTTTTGCGTGTCCGAGGATACTTGCGTAGTGTTGACAAATTTGATAACATTTCCTGAATGCGCGATACCCGAAGCATCTCCTGGATCAAAGCCGCCCGAAGAGATTTCGAAGATTTCCCGAAGGACGTTCAGGGCGACATGCTCGACGCGCTCACCGTTGCGGCCGAGGGCGGAAAGTCGGAAAAGGCAAAGCCGTTCCATGGCGTCGATGGCGGTGTCTTCGAGATCGCCTCGCGACATCGCGGCGATGCATTTCGTGTGCTTTACGCGGTCAAGATCGACACTGATATTTGGGTGCTCCACGCCTTCCAGAAGAAGTCGAAATCTGGAATCAAGATGCCGCAAATGGAAGTTGACCTCATTCGAGAGCGACTGAGACGCCTGAAGGAGGCGCTGAGATGAAAAAAGCTGACATGGAATTGGTTCGCGGCAGCGGTAATGTGTACCGCGATCTTGGACGGCCCAACGCCGATCTTGAGCAGGCCCGGGCGGTCACTGCCGCAAAAATCATCCGTATTATCGACGAGCGCAAGCTTTCGACGCGGGACGCGCAGAAGCTGACGGGTGTCTCCTATTCGGAATTCTCACGTATTCGCAATACTCAGCTCGGCCGTTTCACGCTCGACCGCATGATCGCAATTCTCGGCAAGCTCGATCAGGACATCGAGGTGTCCCTTAGCTTCAGGGCACGCAAACGACGGGCACCCGTTTCGACGCGTTTGGTCGCAGCGAAGGCTCGGCAAGGTCTGGTCGGGCGAAAGCGCGCGTGATGCGCTGGTGCAGGCCGGGAACGGTGCTTGCCGGTCAGCCGCTTGCAAACAGGCGAGATCCTTCGTGCAAAACCGGCGCCACGGCATCGCTGAGCCGCGTCGCGGCGGCATCCACTGACAGCCCCGCGGTATCGACCACGGCGGATGCGCGCGCATACAGCGGCTCGCGGCTGACCAGGATGTTGCGCAATTCGGCCATCGCCGAGCGATCGTCGGCCATCGGGCGCAGGTCGCCCTGGCGGCGCACGCGCGCCATGTGCTCTTCGGGCTCGGCCTTCAGCCAGATCGTGTAGAACGACGACAGGACCAGGTCGAATGTCAGCGGCTCGGAGACGATGCCGCCGCCGGTTGCCAGCACCATCAGTTCCTTGCGCGCCAGCAACTGCGTCAGCGCGGCCTGCTCCATGCGGCGGAAGCCTTCCTGGCCGTACAGCGCGATGATCTCGGCGACCGACAATCCGTTCTGCGCCTCGATCTCCTTGTTGAGTTCGACGAAACTCCAGCCGATCTTCTTGGCCAGCATCCGGCCGAGCGTGGTCTTGCCGGCGCCGCGCAGGCCGATCAGCGCGATGCCGGAGAACGTCGCGCGCCGCTGCGCCGAATGGCCGTTGCCGGCGAGCAAATCCCTGGCCTGCGTAATTTGCGCCGGCGAGGCCTTGCGCAGGAGATCGCGAATGATCGCCCAGTCCGGCGCGGGCTCGGCGGTCGGGATCAAATCTTCCAGATGCGCGCCCATCGCGTTCGAGACGCGCCGCAGCAGCACGATCGAGACGTTGCCCTTGCCGCTTTCGAGCTGGGCGATATAGCGCTCGGAAATTCCGGAGACTTTTGCCAGCACCTTGCGCGACATGCCGCGTAGCGCCCGCATGGTGCGCACGCGCTGGCCGAGCTGTTCGAGAAAACCGGTTTCGGGGTCGCTGGCCTCGGTCATGTCGGCGGGTTCGGCTTTTCGTCTCTGGAGGGAACGGATTTCGGAAACATAATGCCGATGAGGATTGACAGCAAGCGCGGCCAGTGGCTTTCTATGAATTATAATGCTTATAATCTGGGAGAGAGCGTCGTGAGCGGCACGTCCGGTTCCTACAATGCAGTGACCTGGCTGCTCGATCGCAATGTCGACGAGGGCCGCGGGGGCAAGCTCGCCTTCACCGATACCGTCTCCGATCTCACCTACGGCGATTTGCAGCAACAAACCCGCCGTGTCGCCAACATGCTGCGCCGTCTCGGCGTCCGCCGCGAAGAGCGCGTGGCGATGATCATGCTGGATACGGTCGATTTCCCCTGCGTGTTCCTCGGCGCGATCCGCGCCGGCATCGTGCCGGTGCCGCTCAACACGCTGCTGACCGCGGATCAATACGCCTATGTGCTGTCCGATTGCCGCGCGCGCATCCTGTTCGTTTCCGAAGCGCTGCTGCCGGTGGTCAAGGATATCATCGGGCGGCTGCCGGATCTCGAACACGTCATCGTCTCCGGCAAGGACGCGCACGGCCACAAGAAGCTTTCCGACGAGATCGCAAGCGAAAGCTCCTCATTCACGACAGCATCGACGCATCCGGACGAGCCGGCGTTCTGGCTGTACTCATCCGGCTCCACCGGCATGCCCAAGGGCGTGCGCCATCTGCATTCCAATCTCGCCGCGACGGCGGATACCTATGCGAGGCAGGTGCTCGGCATTCGCGAGGATGATTTTTGTCTGTCGGCGGCAAAACTGTTCTTCGCCTACGGCCTCGGCAACGCGCTGACGTTTCCGATGTCGGTCGGCGCCTCCACCGTGCTCAACAGCGAGCGCCCGACGCCGGCGACGATGTTCGCGCTGATGAACAGGTACAATCCCAGCATCTTCTTCAGCGTGCCGACCTTGTTCGCGGCGATGCTCAACGACGAGATGCTGAAGGACACGCGCGCCGGCGGGCGCCTCCGCATCTGCACCTCGGCGGGCGAGGCGCTGCCGGAGTCGGTCGGCAATGCCTGGAAGGCGCGGTTCGGCGTCGACATTCTCGACGGCGTCGGCTCGACCGAACTCTTGCACATCTTCCTCTCCAACGCGCCCGGCGACATCAAATACGGCTCATCCGGGCGGCCGGTGCCGGGCTACAAGGTGCGGCTGGTCAACGAGGCCGGCGCTGATGTGCCCGACGGCGAGGTCGGCGAATTGCTGGTCGATGCGCCCTCGGCCGGCGAAGGCTACTGGAACCAGCGCGCCAAGAGCAGAGCTACCTTCGAAGGCCACTGGACCCGCACCGGCGACAAATACATCCGCGACGCCGACGGCCGCTTCACCTTCTGCGGCCGCAGCGACGACATGTTCAAGGTCTCCGGCATCTGGGTCTCGCCGTTCGAGGTCGAGAGCGCGCTGATCACGCACCCCGCGGTGCTGGAAGCCGCCGTCGTGCCCGAAGCCGATCCGGAAGGACTGTTGAAGCCGAAAGCCTTCGTCGTGCTGCGCGCCGATACCAAAACCGATGGCCTGCATGAGGCGCTGAAGGAACACGTCAAGCAGAAGATCGGCCCGTGGAAATATCCGCGCTGGATCGACGTGGTGGAGAGCCTGCCGAAAACGGCGACCGGGAAGATTCAAAGGTTCAAGCTGCGCGATGGCGCTTAGTCGCAGAAGGAAGCACGATCTCTCAACGCGTCGTCCCGGCGGAGGCCGGGACCCATACTCCGCGGCCTCCCGGTGAAGGCAGGTCGCCGACACCTTCGTTCAACGATCACGAGCGGTGGCTATGGGTCCCGGCCTGCGCCGGGACGACGCCGA
>JAQSDT010000311.1 GCA_029946075.1 bacterium
AAGCGTCCGAACACGATGGGCGCGGTGATGTTCAGATTGCCTTTGGGAGCACTATACTCACCCGATGCTCCGCGCTCGGCTTCGCTGACGTCTTCGAGAATTTGCTTGCATGCCGTGACGTAGGACCGGCCGGCGTCGGTCAAGGTGAGTTTCCGGCTCGAACGGTTCAGCAGGCGCGTCTTCAGATGTGCTTCGAGATCAGAAACGTTGCGGCTGACGGTCGTCAGCGGAATGCCGAGTTGGCGGGCGGCGGCCGAGAGGCTGCCCTCTTTCACGGCCGTCACCAGTACCGACATCGATTCAAGGCGATCCATTAAGCTACCGAAAATTGGAAGGATGAGTTCCAATAATACCGTCTATTTGATATTTTCGGAAGGGGGTACCCACTCGGTCACGGTCGTTCGACCTGAACCGAAAGGAACCCGCCAATGTCCCGTATTCCCACACCCGCCACTATCGCCGAAGCACCTGAAAAGTCGCAGCCGCTGCTTGACGCCGTCAACAAGCAGCTCGGCCTCGTTCCGAACATGTTCCGCTTGATCTCGACCAGCCCCCAGGCGCTGGAGGGATACCTCGGGCTCTCCGGTGCGCTTGGCAAGGGCGCCTTGCCGGCCCCGACCCGCGAGCGCATTGCCCTTGCCGTCGCAGAAGTGAACGGCTGCAGTTACTGTCTGTCGGCGCACGCGTATCTCGGAAAGAACGTCGCGCGTCTGGATGACGCCGAGATTACCGCAAACCGCAACGGCGCGTCGAACGACCCCAAGGCCGATGCGGCCGTGCGTTTCGCCGCCAAGGTGACGCGCGCCCGCGGGCATGTCGCGGAAGCCGATCTCTCGGCTGTGAAGCTCGCCGGTTACACCGACGCGCAGGTGATCGAGATCGTCCTGCACGTCGCACTGAACACCTGGACGAATTATTTCAACGAAGTGTTCAAGACCGACATCGACTTCCCCCTCGTCGAGGCCCGAGCCGCTTAAGCGCGCTCTGAGCGAACGACATCCATACATCTGCAAACATAAGGAATCTGCATCGTGACTATCAGCTCTCGCTTGCTGGCGGCCCTGTTCAGCGCGGCCATCTCAACTACCCACCTTGTGACGATCGCACCAGCGCACGGAGAAGTGCCGGCCAAACCGATAACCACGACCGTCACCACAACTCAGGTCAAGCACGGCAAGGTCAATGTCGACGGGTTGAACATCGCCTACCGCGAAGCCGGCGATCCAAAAAGTCCCAAGGTCGTTCTTCTTCCTGGCTTCCCGGCTTCCTCACACCAATACCGCAATCTTCTCCCGCTGCTCTCCGACCGCTTTCACGTAATCGCACCGGACTACCAGGGATTTGGTTATAGCGACATTCCTGACCCCGCAAAGTACGCTTACACGTTCGACGCGATTTCAGTGACGATGGAGAGATTTCTCGCTGCCAAGGGCTTCGAACATTATGGCCTGTATGCACAGGACTACGGCGGACCGGTTGGTTTTCGAATCGTTGGGCGCAATCCGAAAGCGCTCGATTGGTTGATCGTGCAGAACACGAACGCCTACGAAGAAGGCTTCACCAAGGTGTGGGATGGCCTTCGCGGGGCGCTCTGGAAAAACCGGTCGCCCGAAACTGAGAAGCCCCTCGAGGATTTTCTGACCCATGACGCCATCAAGGGCATCTACCTTCATGGCGCAGCACATCCCGAACTGATCAGCCCGGATAACTGGGAGTCCGACTACGGCCTCATGTTGAGGCCGGGTGCAGTACGGCTCAACCTGGATCTGTTCTATGATTACCGGAAGAATGTCGCGCTGTATCCGGTTTGGCAAAAGTTTCTGCGCGACAATCAGCCGAAGACCCTGATCTTCTGGGGCCAGGACGACGTGTTCTTTACCGCGGCTGGCGGTGAGGCCTATCTGCGGGACCTGCCGAAAGCTGAAATGCACCGCCTCAATGCGGGTCACTTTGCGGTCGAGGACAACGCCGATTACATCGCTGCGAACATGAAGCGCTTCTACGACAAGAACGTGAAACAGAAAAAGTAGGCAAGATCGGCCGCAAGGCCTGCCAAATGACGAGACAGCGACGGTCGCCGAGTGCCTCCATGGCGACTGATCGCTGTCCGTCTGCCTCCCGGCGCTGGCCTGGAATCACAAACAGCACACGGCCAATGTCGGCGGTCGCCGCGAGCCGGGCGATCTGCGATGCCATCGTGACGGACTTGCCGAACCCGCTGAGCGGCAATGAATTCTTTCACGGATATTCGGGGCGACGGCATGATGGGAGGAATCGATATTGGACCTCCCGTCACGGGGGCCCGCATATGCTGCAAAAGCAGCTTTCGATAACGGGTTGCACGTCAAGACGACGACGGGGGATTCCCCGATCGTCGCGCCGCAGTTTATTGCCGCGACAGATCATGTATAGACCAGATGATCGATATTCTCCGCAGCACGCTCGTCCGCATCTGTCGGGCGTACCTCGACAATCCTCCGGCCAGGACCCTTCGCCATGACCATCATCTACCAAGCGCGCAGAATCGTGACGATGAACCCGAGCCGGCCCTTCGCAACCCACGTCGCGGTGCGCGGCGGCAAAATTCTCGGCGCAGGCAGCCTCAGCGAATTGGCCGGCTGGGGTGAATACGAGCTCGATCGGAGATTTGCAGACAAGATTTTGATGCCCGGCCTCGTGGAGGGCCATAGCCATGTGGCTGAGGGCGTGCAGTGGCGATTTGTCTACTGCGGGTACTTCGATCGTACCGATCCGGACGGCAAGATCTGGCCGGGCGTGAAATCGATTGAAGAGGTCCTTGCGCGTCTGACCGAGGCCAATGGCGGCCTCTCCGATGCGAACCAGCCGCTGACGGGATGGGCGCTCGATCCGATCTACTTCGACAACCGTCGAATGACGCGCGAGGATCTGGACCGGGTTTCGACCACGCGCCCGATCGGTATCCTGCACGCGAGCGGTCACATCATGAACGTCAACACCCGGGCGCTGGAGTTGGCGGGCATGCTTCGCGCCGGCGTCAATCATCCCGGTGTTCCGCTCGGCAATGACGGCCTGCCCACCGGTGAGATGAAGGGGCCGGACGCCATGACGCCGCTCGGTCCTCACGTCGGGCTCGATCGCAGCATTCTGGCTTCAGACGAGCCGGGCTTGCGCGCGTTCGCAAGATTGTGTGTGCGGAAGGGGGTGACAACCGCCGCCGATCTCGCCAATCCGCTGCCGCAGCCCGCGGTCGACATGATGCTGCGGGTCACGGGCGAAGACAGCTTTCCCGCCCGCATCGTCTCGCTGCGCGTCGCCCGCGACGTCAGCCCGGCCGCGCTGATCGACCGCGTCGTTGAATTGCGCAAGTCGAGCTCAAACCGTCTGCGGCTCGGTATCGTCAAGGTCGTCGTGGACGGCTCGATCCAGGGATTTTCGGCGCGGCTGAAGCCGCCGGGTTACTTCAACGGCGCTGCCAACGGATTGTGGTACGTGGCGCCGGAACAACTGCGCGAGATCTTCGATCGGGCACTTGCCGCCGGCGTCCAGGTTCACAGCCATACCAACGGTGACGAGGCAACGGAACTCGTTCTTGATACGCTCGAACTCGCCCTTCGCAACAACCCGTCGCCGGATCACCGCTTCACCTTGCAGCACTGCCAGCTGGCGAACGCGGCGCAGTTCCGTCGCATGCGGGCGCTCGGAATGTGCGTCAACCTGTTTCCCAACCACCACTTTTACTGGGGCGACCAGCACTACTCCTTGACGGTGGGACCAGAGCGCGCGGAACGCATGAATGCGTGTGCGACTGCACTGGCCAACGGCGTTCCGATGGCAATCCATTCGGATGCACCGGTGACGCCGCTGGGACCGCTCTTTACGGCGTGGTGCGCGGTCAACCGCCTGACCGCCAGCGGCCGCATGTTGGGAACTGAAGAGCGCATCTCTGTCGCCGATGCGTTGCGGACGGTTACGCTCGGAGCCGCATATACGCTCGGCCTCGATGGCGAGGTCGGCTCGATCGAATGCGGCAAGCATGCCGACTTTGCCGTTCTTGAAGACGATCCGACCGAGATCGGCGGCGAGCATTTGAAGGACGTTCGAATCTGGGGAACCGTTCAGGGCGGTCGCATCTTCGCCGCGGACACGATATGACGGCCCCAATTCCAGTCACCTTGATCGGCGGCTATCTTGGCGCCGGCAAGACGACGCTGGTCAACTCCTTGCTGCGAAACGCCAATGGCCGTCGTCTCGCCGTTCTGGTCAACGAATTCGGCTCGTTGCCGATCGACGGCGATTTGATCACGGCCCGCGACGGAAACCTGATCAGCATTTCCGGCGGCTGCATCTGCTGCAGCTTCGGCAGCGATCTGGTCGCTGCTCTGGTCGATATGACAGCACGCGGCCAACTGATCGACCACCTCCTGATCGAGACCAGCGGCGTGGCATTGCCCGGATCGATTGTTCAATCGATCGGACTTCTTCCCGGTCTCGCCCTCGACGGCGTTATCGTGCTGGCCGATGCCGAAACCATCGAGGAACGCGCCCGCGATCGGTATATGGGCGATACGGTTC
>JAQSDT010000312.1 GCA_029946075.1 bacterium
ATACGGCACCACGACGCTGGCCGGCGCCAGTTTCAGCGAGCGGTTGATGCAAAACAGCGCGACCACCGACGTCACGCCCGCGGCAGCGAACATACCGAGGCTGGCGAGGGTCGGCGTCACCCAGCCGATCGGCGCCATCAAGCCGCCGAGCACGAACGTGCCGCCGAACTGCGTCGTCGTCAGCACGATGTCCGGCGTCGACTTCACCTTGCGCGTAATCAGCATCAGGAACGCAAACGACAGGCTGCCGCCGAGCGCAATCATCGCCGGCCAGCTCACGGTTTGCGTCGACGGGCGCAGCGCGATCAGCACGCCGCAAAAGCCGATCACGATCGCGGTCCAGCGCCGCCAGCCGACGCGTTCGCCGAGCACGATGCCGGACAAGGCCGTGACGAAGATCGGCGAGGCCAGATAGTAGGTGATGACGTCGGCGAGCGGCAAATAGACGGTCGCGAGGAAGAAGGCGGCGACTTCCAGCGTCGAGAGCACGACGCGCAGCAGTTGCAGCCCGGACCGCTCGATGCGCCTGAACTCGGCGCGCTGCTGCCAGATCAGCGGCGCCAGCAGCAGCAGCGCCGCACAGGCGCGCAGCCACATCAACTGCCCGACCGAATAGGTCGCGACCATGAACTTGCCGAGCGCGTCGCCGAACGAGAACATGAAGATCGACAGCAGCATCAGGCCGATGCCGGCCAGCCGCGCGGAACGCTCGTCATAGCTGGAAAGTTTGGCGAACAGGCCCATCGATGAATTCGGCGTTTCCCGGCATGGCCGGATTCGATCCGGCCCCTCACATCTCTTGGTTGCTTCGGTGCTTTAAAGACGCACCCGTCCGGGATGTCCATAGCGGCCCCAGCCGGGTTCAAAAACGAAATATCGAAAACAACCCCATGCAAAGTAGGAAATTTGCCGCCCGCAACGCCGGGGGCCGGTCGAATTGGACCAATTGTCGCAGCTTGACGGCTGCGCTACCGGTACTGCGCCAACGCTCAGACAAGGGAAACGCCATGACCGATTTCGACCCCGCCCAGCACCGCATGGTCAGCGAACAACGCTGGTTTGAGGATTTCGTGCTCGGCGAGCGCTTCGTGATCCCGAGCCGGACCCAGACCTCGGCAGTGTTCGCCGCGTTCCAGACCGCGAGCGGCGACACCCACCCGATCCATTACGACGTCGAATATTGCCGCGCCCGCGGCATGCCCGATCTGCTCGCGCACGGTTTTCAGACCCTGGTCCACACCGCGCCGGGCGCCGGCCTGTTTCCCTACATCGTCGAGGAGTCGCTGGTCGGATTCCTCGAACAGTCCTGCAAGTTTTTGAAGCCGGTCTATGCCGGCGACACGATCTATCCCGCGCTCGAAGTCACCGAGCTCGTGCCCGGCCGCAGCACCGGCACGGTGACGCTGCGCTCGACCGTGTTCAACCAGCGCAAGGAGCTGGTGCTGGAGGGGACGCAGAAATTTCTGATAAGAAAGCGGCCGGCGAAGTAAGCACGGCGCGTTCTACAGCCACTCCTGTTTGGCGTCGTACAGCAGTCCCTTGTTCGGATTGGTGGGATCGACGATCGACTTGCATTGCTTCAGAACGGCAAGCGTAAGGATGGCCAATTGCCGGCCGGCCTTGCTGTCCGACGGATAATGCAATCCCAGCACCTCGCGATTGCGGGCAATTCGCGCGGCCATCTGTTGCAGCGGCGATATCCCCGGATGGGGCGGCTTCCCGGGATCCGGCGCATCGGTGGCCGGCAGTTTCGCGGCATTGGGCATCACCTCTTCCAGCAGCAGCGCGATCAGGAAGGATTCGGTGGCATGCCCGCTCGGAAACGCGGCGTGACCGGGGACGTCGATGGGCGGCAGCAACGCCGGCGAATATTGCGACGGGCGCGGCCGGTTGAAATACATCTTGTATTGCATCACCTGGAACTGGCCGATCGCGGAAGCCACCACGACCAGCTGGTGCGTCGCCGGCGCGGACTTCGAATTGCACATCAGGATGCCGCTGAAATAGGCCCAAGGATTGGTGCGCTGCGCCAGCGCTTCCGCCATCACGGCAGGCCGGTACTCGATCAGCGTCACGAGATCCTTCAGTTCCTGATCGAAATCTGCCGCGTTGGGGAGGAACGTCGCCAAATCGTTGTGAAACTGATTCCAGGCTGGCTTGCCGCCACTCATGACCTGTACGAATTCGCCGAGAATCGTGAGCGCGCGCAGCTTGGGGTCCCAATACTTGCCGGGAAATCCCGTCGGAGCGGCATTGGTCCATCGCGACTGGAAATCTGCCGGCGGCCATTTGTAGCCGTGAAACCAGTCCTCCATGACGCCGTTCTGGTCGGCCACCTTCTTCAGCGCCGGCGAGACGCCGATGGGGCGAACACGTCCTCCGCGGCCTCTGCCGCCTCCTCCCGTGCTGAAATCGAAATCGAAGTCAAAATCAAAATCGAAATCAAAGTCGAAATCTGCAGATCCGATTCCACCCGTCATCGCCAACTCCCTTCTGACCTCGTCATGAAGTGTCGTTAGTTCGGCAGACCAGCCTTGCTCAGATGCTCGATATATCTTTCCTTGAGTTCCCTGGCCTGAAAGGGCTGAAGCGTGCGTTCGAAGGTGTCGAGACGGAATGAAGGATCGAGCTCCAGGAATTTTCTTCCCGCCTCCTTCGCCTCGTCGATACGGCCGAGCGCCGCCAGCCCGGCAGCGAGATATCGCATGTTGGCCGTATGGCGCGGACTTTCATTGGCGCCCATCGACGCCCACTTCACGGCCTCCGTGTAATTTCCGGCGGCATAATAAGCGAGGCCGAGCAGGCTGTAATAATAGAACAGGCTGCGATCCAGCGGTGACAGGCGCAAGGCGTGCTCCGCGTTCTTGATCGCCTGTTCGGCGCGTCCGATGTAGCTGAGCGTCGGACTAGACAGCAGCCAGGCCAGCGAGTGGTTCGGGCACACCGCAAGCGCCCGCTCGAAGTAAACCAGCGCGCTGTCATAGTCGTGCGCCAGAAACGATTTGAGGTGGCCGTAGGTTGAAAGCGCCAGCGCATTCTGGCCGTCGAGCTCGATCGCCTTGGCCGCGAGTTCGAGCGCCCTGGCGCGGTCCGCCTCCGGATTGTCGGACCAGCTTTGCCCGACCCAAAGTCCATACCAGCGCGCCGCCCATGCGATCGGCATGGCAAATTCCGGGTCTTCCTCCATCGCCTTCAATAGATAATCGCGCGCCTGCAGGAACGTGTTCTTGTCGAGGCTGTGCATGACGTGCAGCCCGCGCAGGGTCCAGTCGTAGGCGCTGAAATTTTCGGGCTTCTTTCTCATCGCCGTGCGCAGTTCTGCGGCACGCACATTCGGTGCGATTCCCGCAACGATCTTCGTGACGATCCGGTCCTGCACATCGAACAACTCATTCGGAGCGACCTCCGACCTCTCTCCCCACAACGTGGCGCCGGTGTTGGTATCGCAGAGTTCGACGGATACCCGCACCAACCGTTCGGACCTTCGCAGGCTGCCGCTCAGGATGTAGCGAACCCCGAACATCCGGCCGACCTCGCGCGGATCGGGCTGACGCCCGCGATAGGCGAGCGTCGAGCCGCGCGAAATCACCACAAGTTCGCGCAATCCCGCCAAAGAAAGTGTGATATCCTCCACACATCCATCACAAAAATAATCGTCCTCGGGGTTGCCGCCGATGTTCTCCAGCGGCAGCACCGCGATCGACGGCAATTTTGCCCCGGCACGAATGTGCGGCACTGCGACTTGCACATTGCTGATTTCGAGAACGAAGGCGCGCACCGGCTGCTCGAAATTCTTCAGGTCCAGCGGCCCGAGATCCCGCATCTCGGTTTCGATGCTGCCGCGCACGAGATCGTGAACGACTTCGGAAAGCACGATCCCGCCGGCCGGTGCGTGCTCCTGGAGCCGCGCGGCAAGGTTCACGCCGTCGCCGTAAACGTCGTGCTCGGCCGTGATGATGTCACCGACATGCACGGCGATGCGCAGCGCGATCGGCGGCAGCGGATCGTCCGCACCCTGCATCTGCACCGCCTGCTGCACGTCGGCCGCCCACTGCACGGCATCGAAAGCGCTCGGGAATTCAGCGAGAACGCCGTCGCCGGTCGACTTGACGACCCGGCCGCGGTGCGCCGCGGCCTGCGGATGCACGACCCGCGCGAGGATCGCCATCCAGCGCTGGTGGGTGCGCGTTTCGTCGCGCGCCATCAGGATCGAATAGCCGACGATATCGACGAAGGCGATTGCCGCAAGCCGACGCTCCATGCGCGGAACGCTATCGCCATTCGTTGGGCAACTGGGCGGCATCTGCTCGGCACCACGTGCACTATTGTTTTGGCTGGCTTGCTATTTTGCTATTATGCTCTCTCCGATTGCAAGGTCCAGTTTTGACGTGGGCGGCCAAACGCCGCCAATCCGCAAACGGAGCGACCGACCATGACGCAGGACCCGATCCGATATTACGTCGTCGTGAAATCACGCGGCGCGGGCGTCAAACCCGAAGATTTCGACGCGGATACCGAAGAGGCGCGCAGAAAATCAGCAACCCGCCTGT
>JAQSDT010000313.1 GCA_029946075.1 bacterium
GCCTTCTTCAGCCGTTCGAGCGCCTCGACGATCCTGGCCTTGCGTTCCACGGCCGCCTCGCGCTTTTCTTTCTCTTCCTCGACGATCTCTTCCGGCGCGTTGGCGACGAACTTCTCGTTGGAGAGTTTTGCATCGACGCGCTTGATGTCGGCATCGGCTTTCGCCGCTTCCTTTTCGAGCCGCGTCCGCTCGGCGGAGAGGTCGACCACGCCCTTCAGCGGCAGCGCGACGACCTCGCCGCGCACCAGCAACTGCACGGCGCCTTCCGGGGCCGCATCGACAAAGGAAACGTCCGACAGCCGCGCCATACGCTTGACGACGTCGTTCCAGCGCTGTGCGCGGTCCTTCGTTTCCGCCGAACTGCCCACCATCACCAGCGGCGTCAGCGTCGACGGCGGGATGTTCATCTCGGCCTTTACCGAACGGACCGCCGACACGAGATCGACCAGCCAGCCGATCTCGGCCTCGGCTCCGGGATCGCTGAATTCCTCGGTCTCCGCCACCAGCAGCGGCGGCGGGATCAGCGGGGCGTCCGGGATCGCCATCGACATCGCGATCTGCTCGGTCGTGAGCGCGCCGGCCTTGCGCGGCCATTCCGTGAGCACCAGCAGTTGCTCCCGCTTTGCGGTCACCGCCCACAGCTCTTCGGTGATGAAGGGCATGAACGGATGCAACAGCTTGAGGATTTCGTCGCGGACCCAGGCGATCATGGCGCGGGTCTCGGTCTTCGCCGGCCCGTCCTCGCCCATCAGCAGCGGCTTGGTCAGTTCGACGTACCAGTCGCAATAGACGTTCCAGGTGAAGCGATAGATCGCGCCGGCGGCGTCGTTGAAGCGATACGCCTCGATCGCCCCGGTGACCTCGCGGGTTGCCAGCGCCGTCTCGTGCATGATCCAGCGGTTCAGCGTCTCCTTGACCTTGGTCGGCTCGAAGCCTTCGGTCAGCGCGGCGCCGTTCATTTCGGCGAAGCGCGACGCGTTCCAGAGTTTGGTCGCAAAGCTGCGGTAGCCGTCGACCCGGCTTTCGGCGAGCTTGATGTCGCGGCCCTGCGCTGCCATCGCCGCCAGCGTGAAACGCAGTGCATCGGCGCCGAACTTGTCGATCAGGTTCAGGGGATCGATCACGTTGCCCTTCGACTTCGACATCTTGGCGCCCTTCTCGTCGCGGACGAGGGCATGGATGTAGATGGTCGAGAACGGCACATCCTTCATGAAGTGCAGGCCGAGCATCATCATGCGCGCAACCCAGAAGAAGATGATGTCGAAACCGGTGACCAGCGTGTTGGTCGGGTAGTAGCGCTTCACTTCGTCGGTATCGTCGGGCCAGCCGAGCGTCGAGAACGCCCACAGGCCGGAGGAGAACCAGGTGTCGAGCACGTCCTCGTCTCTGATGATGAAGCCCTCGCGCTGGGCGGGGTCTTCAGCCATCGCCTGGCCCTGTTCGGGCGTGATGACTTCCTGCTCGACGTAATAGCCGAGCGCGTTGCCGACGGCCTCTTCCTCGGTCTCGGCGACGAACACCTTGCCGTCCGGCCCGTACCAGGCCGGGATCTGATGGCCCCACCAGAGCTGGCGCGAGATGCACCAGGGCTGGATGTTTTCCATCCATTCGAAATAGGTCTTTTCCCAGTTCTTCGGCACGAAACTGGTCGCGCCGCTGCGCACCGCTTCCATCGCCGGCTGCGCCAGCGTCTTCGCGTCGACATACCACTGGTCGGTCAGATAGGGCTCGATGACGACGTTGGAACGATCGCCATGCGGCACCATATGCGTGTTCGGTTCGATCTTCTCGAGGAAGCCGAAATCCTCCAGCCGCGCCACGATCATCTTGCGCGCGGCAAAACGGTCCACATTGTTGAGTTCTTCGGCCAGCTGGCCCGCACCTTCAGGCAGGCCGCGCAGATAGTCCTCGTTGTCGACGAGGGCCATGCACCCTTCCCGGTCGAACACGCTGATCTGCGCCAGGCCGTGGCGCTTGCCGACTTCGAAATCGTTGAAATCGTGCGCCGGCGTGATCTTGACCGCGCCAGATCCCTTCTCGGGATCGGCGTAGTCGTCGCCGACGATCGGGATGCGGCGGCCGACCAGCGGCAGGATCACGTGCTGACCGATCAGGTGACCGATGCGTTCGTTGTCGGGATGCACGGCAACGGCGGTATCGCCGAGCATCGTTTCCGGCCGCGTCGTCGCCACCACGATGAAGGTGGCGGGATCGTCCGGGTTGAAGGTCTTGCCCTCGATCGGATAGCGCAGATACCAGAGATGGCCCTTGACCTCGACCTGCTGCACTTCGAGATCGGAGATCGCGGTGAGCAGCTTCGGGTCCCAGTTGACCAGACGCTTGTCCTTGTAGATCAGGCCATCGCGGTGCAGTTCGACGAACACCTTCACGACGGCGCGCGACAGGCCCTCATCCATGGTGAAGCGTTCGCGCGACCAGTCGCAGGAGGCACCGAGCCGCTTGAGCTGGTTGACGATGGTGCCGCCGCTCTCGGCCTTCCACTGCCAGACGCGTTCGAGGAATTTGGCGCGGCCCATGTCGCGGCGGCCCGGCTCCTGCCGCTCCATCAGCTGACGCTCGACCACCATCTGGGTGGCGATCCCGGCATGATCGGTGCCAGGCTGCCACAGCACGTCACGGCCGCGCATCCGCTCGAAGCGGCAGAGGATGTCCTGCAGCGTATTGTTGAGCGCGTGGCCCATATGCAGCGAGCCGGTGACGTTCGGCGGCGGGATCACGATGGTGAAGGGTTCTGCGTCCTTCCGCTCGGGACGGCCGGCCTTGAAGGCGCCGCTCTCCTCCCAGATGGCCGACATGCGGCTTTCGATATCGGCGGGCTGGTAGTTTTTCTCGATCATGGCGATTCAATTGGAATGCTGGGGCGATTTCGGGTGGCGCCATTGTCGGCTTGCCCAAAGAAAGCGCGTCAAAACAACAGGGTAACGCCCGATCTGGATGTGCTCGGCACCGGACGGTTCCTAGAAACCCGCCGCAGCGCCGCAAGTCAACCGGACAACGTCAATTCGGGGCGATGAATAGCGTTTTCAAGCGAAGCATGCCCCGGACTTGATCCGGGGGTGGACACCGGTCCGCATGAGGAAAACGCGTCAAAATCGGGAACTTAACTCCAGCCCGGATTCAATCAGAACCAAATGACGCTATCGACCGCGCGAAACCCGCTCGATTTCGGCCTTGACGATCCGCTCCACCAGTCCCGGCAGATTGTCGTCGAGCCAGGATTTCAGCATCGGCCGCAGCATTTCCTTCACCAGGTCTTCCAGCGTCCGCGCATTGTTGCTGAGCACGGTATTGGCGAGCGAGTTGAAGGCGGATTCGACGGCAGAGACGGTCGAGCGGGACAGGATCTGCTGCACCGGCGGAGCCTCGAACGTCGGCGGCGGCTCGTAGGCCGGCTGGCGCGACACCCTGGCCTCGCTGAATTCGAGATCGTCGGCAGGCTCGATCTTGTTGAACGCCGGCGCAGGCTCGGCGACTTCCATCTCGTCGGTCAGTTCGAACACGTCGGCTTCGGGCTCGGGCTGCGCCGGCCGGATGTCGGCCTCTGGCGTTGCCGCATCGAGGCTCGCGAGCATCGCGTCGATATCGTCCTGGTTGTTGGGCACAGCGGCGGGCTCGGGCGCAGGCTTCGGCGGCGGAGCAGCCGCCTTCGGCGCCGGCGCGATCGCCGAGGGCGGGATATCTTTCATGACCGGCTTCGCCGGCTCGGCCTTCGCGGCCGGCGGCGGACTGACCTTCTCGGCGGCGGCCGGCTTTGCCTCGGCAGGCTTTGCATCAGCAGGCTTGGCATCAGCAGGCTTGGCCTCGTCGTCGGCAATGATGCGACGGATCGACGCCAGAATCTCCTCCATCGAGGGCTCTTGGACCTTTGCAGGTTGCGTCATCTCCGACTCCACATCGAAACCATTTTACACCAAGCCACGAAGGATTCGCTGGTTCCGAATCTGCAGGCCGGGATTTTCACCGCACAAGCCTGACTTGTCCCCAGATCAAGCCCGACCCGCACGACGCACGGGCATTCCGCTTCCCCCAAAGCAACCTGGCGCGCTGCCGCATCAAGCAGAAAAACGGCGCGAATCGCCGGGTGTATTCCAAGAACGGTACGTCATGGCCGTAAATGATTGCAAGCAAAGCGCCCGGCACTTGAAGTACCGGGCGTCAGCATTTCTACGGCCCTCGCGGGCAATGTTTGCGATCAGCGGCCGTCCGGCCCGCGGACACCGATCCAGCTGTCGCGCACCTGGTGATAGTGCACGCTCGGATCGTAGACCGTCGTCTGCAGGTTGAGCACGACCGGCGACAACCGTCCGACCTTGTCCAGCACCGAGTATGACGCGACCACGCGGTCATGCTGCGCTGTGACGAGCGCGACGCGCGCGTTGACCAGCGCCTGCTGCGCGTTCAGCACGTCGAGCGTGGTGCGCTGTCCGGCCTTGGCTTCTTCGCGAACGCCGTTCAGCGCGATTTCGGATGCGGCCACCTGGGACTGCGCGGACTGTACCTGCGCCTTGCCGGCAAC
>JAQSDT010000314.1 GCA_029946075.1 bacterium
TCTCTGTCCGTCATTGCGAGCGCCGCGACGCAATCCATCGTGCCGCATTGGGATAGATGAATTGCTTCGCGGCGCTCGCAATGACGACGTAGCATCCTGGCGCCATGCCAGTCCGTATCTATCTCCGAAGGATGCCTCGATCTTGACCAGAAAGCTTCCTGCTCCCCAGCTCTCGCTCTCAAAGGACAAGATCAAGGTCTTGCTTCTCGAAGGCGTCAACGACAGCGCCGTGCAGCTGATCGAGAACGCGGGCTATTCCAACATGACGCGCCTGTCCAAGGCGCTGGAGGGAGATGCGCTCAAGGAGGCCGTCAAGGGCGTGCATCTCCTCGGCATCCGCTCCCGCACGCAGATCACGGCCGATGTTCTCGAAGCCGCGGACCGGCTGATCGCGATCGGCTGCTTCAGTGTCGGCACCAATCAGGTCGATGTCGACGCCGCACGCCGCAACGGCATTCCCGTGTTCAACGCGCCGTTCTCCAACACCCGCAGCGTGGCGGAACTGGTGATCGGCGAAATCGTCTTCCTGCTGCGCCGGATTGTGGCGCGCTCCAACGCCGCTCATGAGGGCCGCTGGGATAAATCCGCCGACGATTCGTACGAGGTGCGCGGCAAGACGCTCGGCATCATCGGCTACGGCAATATCGGCTCGCAGCTTTCGAACCTCGCCGAAGCGATCGGCATGAAGGTGATTTTCTACGACCACACCGACAAGCTCCGCCACGGCAATACCGAGCCGACGGCAACGCTGCAGGAGCTGCTGGCGCAAAGCGACGTCGTGTCGCTGCACGTACCGGAGACGGCGGCGACGGCCGGCATGATCGGGCGCGCGGAGATCGCGGCGATCAAGCAAGGTGCCTACTTCATCAACAACAGCCGCGGCACGGTGGTCGATCTCGATGCGCTTGCCGATGCGCTACGCCAGGGCAAGCTTCGCGGCGCCGCGGTCGACGTGTTTCCGGTCGAGCCGCGCTCGAACGCGGACACCTTCGTGTCACCGCTGCAGGGCCTGCCGAACGTCATCCTGACGCCGCATATCGGCGGCTCGACGGAGGAGGCGCAGGAGCGCATCGGCGCCGAGGTGGCCCGCAAGCTGGTCGACTACAGCGATTCCGGCGCCACCATGGGGGCGGTCAATTTCCCGCAGGTGCAGTTGCCGGGGCGGCCGTCGGGCACGCGGTTCATCCAGGTCCAGCGCAATCTGCCGGGCATGTTGGGCCGCCTTAACGAGGTGCTGGCGCGCCACGCCGTCAACATCGCCGCGCAGTACTACGAGACCGACCACGACGTCGGCTATGTGGTGCTCGACGCGGATGCTTCCGCCGCTGACGGCCAGCGGGTGCTGGCGGATATCAGGGCGCTGGAAGGCACCATCCGCGCGCGGTTGCTCTACGAATACAAGATCTAGATCATCGGCTGCGCCTTGCCATACATCAGCGTCCGCCACAGCCATTCGACCGGGCCGTATCGGTAGCGGCCGAGCCACCATTGGCTGAACGACACCTGCGCGACGTAAACGGCGATACCGAAGGCAAGCGCATTGGCGGCGCCGATCTTGCCGAACAATCCGAGGCCGTAGCCATAGAAGATCGAACTGAAGATCAACGATTGCATCAGGTAATTCGTGAAGGCCATCCGTCCCAGCGGCGCGGCCCAGCCAAGCCATTTCTTTCCGCCTGCGAGATTGGCGATGCCGATAACGGCCGCAGCATAGCCCAGTGCCAGCAGGATGGTGCCGGAGGGATCGCTGAACATGGCGCCCTTGAGATAGCTGAGGACGGTCAACGTCCCGCCGCCGACAATGCCGGCAGCGGCAATGGCGCACATCAATCCCTGATGCGGCGTGCGCAGGATGCCGCTGCGCCACGCCCAGGCGCCGAGCAGAAACAGTCCGATGGTGCGCGGGAAGATGAAGGCGTGCAAAGGCAGCACGAGTGGCATTTCGCGCAGCCGCAGCGCCAGCACGTCGGCATATCCACCGTTGGCATAGATGCGGTGCTCCTCGGCGACGGCGCGCGCGATCGTCGAGGTGTCGGGGAATAGGCCATGGGGCGGATAGCTTTGCATCAGCAGATAAAGCGCCAGCGACGCGAGCGCGCCGCACGCCAGCAGCCAGCGCGGCCCCCACAGCAGCGGCAGTACGATCAATCCGGCCAGCGCATATTCGGTGAGGATGTCGCCGTGCCAGATCAGGCACAGATGAACAAGCCCGATCGCCAGCAGCACCGCCAGCCGGCGCACCAGCAGCAGTGCGCGCCGCGGGCTCGCTGCCAGCCGTTCGAACTGGATGGCAAGACCGATGCCGAACAGCAGCGAGAACAGCGCGAACGCCTTCAGGTCGATGCCGATCATAAGGATGGTCTCGACGGCGTGGTCGATCGGCGATGCCGAGGTTTTGGCAGCCAGGAATTGCTCGAAAAAGGAAACCCGGAACCCCATCACGAGGTTGATGGCGAGAACGCCGAACAGCGCGATGCCACGCAGGATATCGATGGCGTCGATGCGGCTGGCGGGGTTAGTCGGCGCTCCAACGTCATTGCGAGGAGCGGTAGCGACGAAGCAATCCATTCTTTCGCTTTGCGGCCCCATGGATTGCTTCGCTTCGCTCGCAATGACGGGGGACGATGACGATTCTCCAGTCTACGACAGCCGCATGTCCAGCAGCCGGCGGCCTTCGGTCTTGAGCATCTTCTTCACCGCGCTGGACGCAGCGATTTCGCCGTCATTGGCGTAGGCTTCGTGGTTCTTTTCGATGTCCTCGAGCCGGTAGAGGTAGTTGACCATGATCCCGGCGGATTCGCGCAAGCCCTTGGGCGAGAGATCGCCGAGCCAGTCGATCCGCTCCAGCCGTGCGCCGTTGCCGATATGGAAGCGCGCCACCGAATCGATCAGCCGGCCCTTGGAGGTCCGAGCCTTCAGGAAGTAGTGCGCCGCCAGCGGCTCCAGCACGGCGCGAAGTTTCGAGGTCAGCTCCGCGTCCTCGTGCCAGTCCGGTTTGTCGAGGTTCTGCAGCAGCGCGCGTTCCTCGTCGCTGACGGGAACGTCATCAGCCTGCTTCAGCCATTGCATGAAGCCGGGCACCGGCGACAGCGTGATGAAGGTGTCGAGCCTGGGCAGTTCGCGCCGCAATTCCTCGACGACCTGCTTGATCAGGAAGCTGCCGAACGAAATGCCGCCGAGGCCCTTTTGTGTGTTCGAGATCGAATAGAACACGGCGGTGCGGGCGCGCTCCGCCGGCACCGGCTGCCGTTCGGCGGCGAGCAGGGGGGCGATGGCGCCGGGAATGGTTTCGGTCAGCGCGACTTCGACGAAGATCAACGGATCGTCGGTCAACTGCGGATGAAAGAAGGCGTAGCAGCGTCGGTCCACCGGGTCGATGCGGCGGCGCAAGTCGTTCCAGTCATGGATCTCGTGCACGGCCTCGTAGCGGATGATCTGTTCCAGAATGTTTGCTGGCGTCGACCAGTCAATCCTGCGCAGCACGAGAAATCCCCTGTTGAACCACGAAGACAGTAGATGCACCACGTCGCGGTCGAGCGCGGCCAGATCCTTGTTACCCTTCATCAGCGCGAGCAGATCGGCGCGCATCGCGACCAGATCGCTGGTGCCGCCCGGCGCACGGTTGAGCCGGCGCACCAGTTCCTGCCGCCGCGGCTCGGATGCGAAATGAAGGTCGCTGGCGTCCGAGTCGTTGGGCTGCGCACGCCAGATCTCGATCGCCTGCGACAGCTTTTCCCGATCGGGGCCGAAATCCCTCGCCAGCGTTGCGAAGAACAGCGCCCGTCCGGCAGCGTCGAGATCGTGATAGCGGTCGAGCACGTCGCGCGCCATCGCGGTGCCGGTGGCTTCGCCGCGGCCGGACAGCAGCGCCTCGCAGAGTTCGATCAGTTCCAGGGCATCCTGGCGGGCGTCGGTCGGTCCGCCCCGCCGCAGCAGCGTGCGGCCGCGTTCCGATATCGTCGAGAGCAGGTCGGAGAAAAAGGCGTTGGCCATGTCAGCGTCGAATCCAGTTTGCCGGAATCCTACACGGGATTTAGGGCGGGACGGATCACAATCAAGCGCACGTCGATTAGAGCAGGTATCGTACGGAAATATGTCACGCCCTGACGGCGGTATCACTCACTCCTTTCGGCGAATTCGGTCGGCGTCTTGCCCGTTACCTGGCGGAATGCGTGCGAAAACGCCGGCACGCTGGCATAACCGAGATCGGAGGCTAGCTGCTTGACGGAGACGCCGGCCTCCGTCGACAGTTTCTCGATGGCGGCGGCGATCCGGGCGCGCTGGCACCAGCTCTTGAAGCTCAATTGCGTTTCTGCCGAAAACAGCCGCGATAGCGTCCGCGCCGAGGTGCCGACCTCGCTCGCCAGCGTCTCGATCTCGTGGTCGGCGGTCGGGTCCGCCAGCACGATATCGGCGGCGCGCCGGCAGCGCGGCTCGTGCGGCAGCGGGATGAACGTCGCGGAATCCTCGGCCTGGTCCAGTTCCATCATCGCGAGCCGCAGCAATAACTCAGTTCGTTCGCGGTCGCC
>JAQSDT010000315.1 GCA_029946075.1 bacterium
CCGCCTCATCGCCTTCGCCGGCACGTGCGATCGTCTCGGGCGCCAGGTGCAAAATCTCCTCCAGCTGATAGCCGTGCGCCTGGCCGACGCGGATCGCTTCGCTGCCGAGCCGGGTGGAGAAGCGGCGGATCGGCTCGTTCTGCAGCATCTCGCCGCCGGGAAGACCCGTGCAGGCGGAGAGCCCGTTGCCCATGGCGTTGGCCACCAGCTTCGACCAGCGCTCGCCCCACAGGTTGGCGGTCGCCTTGGCGCTGTCCGTGTAGGCGACCAGCCGGCAGACTTCCTCCGCCCGCGGCGTGATACGGCCGTGCACTTCGCCGGCGCGAAACACGGTGTGCGCCGCCCCGTGCTTGCCGGCGCCGCGGTGAATGTGGCCGGGCCCGGGCAGGTTGACCGTGATGCTGCTGGCGATGCAGCCCAGCGTCTTGCCCCAGCCGACGATGCCGGCGATGGTCTCCTCGTTCATGCAATTCTGCAGCGACACGACATAGCCGTCCGCCGCCAGGTATTGCCGGATCATCATGGTCGCCCAAGCGGTGTCGTAGGACTTCATGCAGACGAAGGCGATGTCGACCGGCTGTTCCTTCGAAAGCTGCTGCGCATCGGTGACGTGGAGCGCGCGGACCGGCACCGAGAATTCCGGCACGTCCATCGCATGCGTCACGCGCAAACCTTGCTTGCGCATATGCTCGACATGCTCGGGCCAGGGATCGACGAAGGTGACGTCCTCACCGGCCTGCACCATGTGCGAACCGGCATAGCCGCCGACAGCCCCCGCCCCGACGATGACGATTTTCCGGCCCATGGCACTCTCCCCGCATTTTCTTTGGCGGACACGGACGCATCCGCCGCTTCTTGCCGGCGATTTTAGCTGATCGGCAGGCTCCGCCAAGCGCCCATGCCGCTTTCGGCACCATGGAAGCGCCTCACGCTCAAATCTCCCTCCACCAGCGCCAGGTCGCGGCGAGCGCCAGCAAACCGAGCCCGCCGGTCACCGCCGTGGCATTGTGCGATCCGATCCGGTCCGCGAGCCAGCCGAGCCACAGAAAGCCGATCGGGCCCGTGCCGATACAGACGGTGAGAACGCCGAGAATGCGCGAGCGCATCTCCGGCGGCGCGGCGAGATAGACCAGCGTCGCCTGCATCGTCGCAAATCCGGCGCCGCCCACGCCCGTCAGCAGCAATGCGGCGCCTGACAACACCGGGCTTTGCGTCAGCGCAAACACCATCACCGCGATCAGATAGCAGACGACACCGCCAAGATAGGCGCGCGCATACCATCGCGGGGTCAGCCACAGCGCCAGCACGATCACGCCCGCAAAAGCGCCGATCCCGTCCATGGTCGCCAGCAGCCCAACGCCCTCCGGACCCAGATGCAGACGATCGCGCCCGATCACCGGGATCATGCTGGTAAAGGGCCAGCCGAAGATATTGTAGATCACGGTCACGACCAGCACGCCGATGACGCGCTTGTCGGCGCGCACCAGGGCGAGCCCCTCGCCGATTTGCGCCAGCACGGCGCCGGCTGCTGCGGTGCGCGGAATGCGCGAGCGGATGCTCACGATCGCCCAGAGCGCGGTGGAATACATCAGCACGCTCAGGATAAAGGCGCCCTGGATACCGGTCCAGGCCAGCAGGACTCCGCCGACGAGGGGGCCGACCATGCGGCTGGCATTGCTGGCGCCGACGTCGAGCGACATCGCGGTGCCCATCCGCTCGCGGCCCACGACCTCGCCGATCATCACACGACGCAGCGGGTTGTCGGTGGCCCAGCCGCATCCGTTGATGAAGCTGGCGAGTGCAAGATGCCAGATTTCGAGCCGCCCGGTCTGGTCCAGAACTGCGAGGACCACCGAAGTGCCGCTCATCAGCAGCACGAAGATGAAAAGCGTTCTGGCGCGATCGAAGCGCTCGGCAAATGCGCCGAGGAATACCCCGAACAGACCCATCGGGAGCAGGCGCAGCATGGTCATCATCGAGACCAGGAACGCCGAGTCGGTGCGCTGGTAGACGACGATTCCGACCGCGATGGTTTCCACCCAGCGCACGGTGGAGACGATCAGGCCGACATACCACAGGCGCCCGAAGTCCGGCGCCTCGATCAACAGCCGGATCGGCGAGTTCCTCACGCTGTCGCTTCCTCTTCCCGGGCTGGCTTGCCGCCTTATCCCCGCACTATCGGATGCCCGCAGGAAAGAACAAGCCAATTTTGGCAAACGACATGCGTTGGCCGGCGAAAGCCGGGTCGGCAATTGCGCTGTTGCCCGCCTCCGATCCATCCGCCTATATGACCGGAAAAATCGACCGGAGCCTCCATGACCGAACGCGCCAACGCCATCGCCGCCAAAATCGAGACCTTTATCCGCACCGAAGTGATCCCCTACGAGAAGGATCCGCGGGCGGGCTCGCACGGGCCGAGCGACGAACTGGTGCAGGAACTGCGCGACAAGGCGCGCAAGGCCGGCGTATTGACGCCGCACATTCTCCCCGACGGATCGCATTTCACGCAGGTTGAGACGGCGATCGCCCTGATCAAGACCGGTCTTTCCCCGCTCGGTCCGCTGGCCTGCAACACGATGGCGCCGGACGAAGGCAATATGTATTTGCTCGGCAAGGTCGGCAGCAGCGAACAGAAGAAGCGCTTTCTGGAACCGCTGGTGTCGGGCAAGGCCCGCTCCGCCTTCTTCATGACCGAGCCCGCCGACGAAGGCGGCGCGGGCTCCGATCCCTCGATGATGCAGACCACCTGCCGGCTCGATGGCAATCACTGGGTCATCAACGGGCGCAAGAAATTCATCACCGGTGCCGAAGGCGCCAAAGTCGGCATCGTCATGGCGAAGTCGGACGACGGCGCCTGCCTGTTCATGGTCGATTTGCCGGATCCCGCGATCAAGACGCTGCGCATCCTCGATACGATCGACAGTTCGATGCCGGGCGGACACGCCGAGATCGCAATCGACAATTTGCGCGTCCCCGCCGACCAGATGCTCGGCACCTCCGGCGACGGTTTCAAATACGCGCAGATCCGCCTGAGCCCGGCGCGGCTGTCGCACTGCATGCGCTGGCTCGGCCTTGCCATCCGCGCCAACGAGATCGCCACCGACTATGCCTGCCGCCGCCACGCATTCGGCAAGGCATTGGTCGATCACGAAGGCGTCGGCTTCATGCTGGCGGAAAACCTGATCGACCTGAAGCAGTCGGAACTGATGATCGACTGGTGCGCCGGCGTGCTCGACACCGGCTCGCTCGGCACCGCCGAAAGCTCGATGGCCAAGGTCGCGGTGTCCGAAGCGTTGATGCGCGTCGCCGACCGCTGCGTGCAGGTGATGGGCGGCATGGGTGTCTCAAGCGAGACGATCGTCGAGCAGGCGTTTCGCGAAATCCGCGCCTTCCGCATCTATGACGGCCCGACCGAAGTGCACAAATGGTCGCTGGCGAAGAAGATCAAGCGCGACTGGAAGACCGCGCAGCACTGATCGGCGGCGGCTTCAGCCCGTCTTCGCTGCCGGCATCACGCCGCCGAGCGCGACGGTGAGTTCTGCGGCCACGTCCCGCACCGACTGCCCCAGCATCGGCAGGCGCTCGTCGGTCAGGCGGCTCGTCATGCCCGAGACGGAAATGGCAGCCAGCGGCTCGGCGCAGTCGTTGTAGACGACAGCGGCGATGCAGCGCAGACCCATGCAGGCCTCCTCGTCGTCGACGGCAAATCCCTGGCGGCGGATTTTTTCGAGCTCCTTGAACAAATCGCCCGGGCGAACGATCGATTTTTCGGTCAGCCGCGGCATGCCGTGATGCTGGATGATGACGCCGACGGCCTCGTTGGAATAGGTCGCCAGCACCGCCTTGCCGACGCCGGACGCCACCATGGCGACGCGGCCGCCGACCTTGGTCAGCGAACGCATGATCTCGCGGCTTTCCATCCGCGTCAGCACGATGATGAATTCGTCGTCGACGACGGCGAGGTTGGCGGTCTCTCGCGTCAAATCGCGCAGCTTGCGCAAATATGGCACCGCCTGTGCCGTGAAATTGCGGCGACGGGCGAAGGTCGCGCCCACCGTGAAGGCGCGCGCGCCGACATGCCATTTCGATTCGGTGCGGTCGAACTGCACGAAGCGGCGGTTTTCCAGCGTGCCGAGCAGGCGATGCACGGTCGAGGTCGACAGCCCCGTGCGTACGGCCAGATCGCTCAGGCGATAGCCCTCGTCGTCTTCCGACAGCGTTTCGATGATGGAGAGCGCGCGATCGACCGACTGCACGCCGCCGTCGCGTGAATCGGTCTCCTGGTCTGCGCCGGATTTCGGCTCGATCGCCTTGCGCCGGATCACGTCTCTTTTCATCGCGACCTGCATCCGTCAGTGGATCGTCGCGCCCGCGCAGATCAGTCGTCATCCTGAGGTGCGAGCGCAGCGAGCCTCGAAGGATGGGCCACGGGCCGATTCATCCTTCGAGGCGCGCTAAAGCGCGCACCTCAGGATGACGGTATTCGCCGCCTCGGACTTTTTCCGAAGCGGCATTTCCTGGCGTCA
>JAQSDT010000316.1 GCA_029946075.1 bacterium
GCAGATAGTGGACTGGACTTCCGGGCACGAAGGCGGACGAGGCCGCGCGCCAGGATCTCGGCGATCTCGGCCAGCCGTTCGTCGGCAGTCATGTGGTTGGGGTGGAGGGGAGACATCGCCATCAATCGCGCCACAGGGTTCGTACGCGATCAATCTAGCGAGGGAATCGGCCTCCGGAGCATGTCGGCCACAGTGAGCGGGCCCGTGCGGCGATGTGCGGTGTTATGCGTAGGCGGCATCAGCTGGCGCTGCTCTGCGAGGGGGCCGTCGCATCATCAATGCGACTGCGCCGAGCAATTCCATGCTGAGTAAAATTATCAGGGGAAGGGTAACGTCCTGCTGTTTCCTAAGAATACGGACCGCCACCGTGAGGTACCTGCGAGAGGAACCCAAGTCACAAGTCCTATTGTATTGCGCACCCGTGCGCGGGCTGCGTATCCTTTCTCCCGACCAGGGAGGAGCTCGATGTCGGCTTTCAATGCTGTGCGTTTTCGAGTGAAGCCGGGCTGTGATCAGCAGTTTCTGGATGCCCACAAGGACATCGAGGCCACATGGCCGGGCCTGACGCACGCCAACATCATAAAGACCGGTGACCGCTCCTACTGTCTCATCGCTGAGTGGGAAAACATGGATGCGTGCATCAAAGCGCGGCCCAATATGATTGCCACCCTCAATTCTTTTCGCGATACACTCGAGGACCTTGGCGGCAGCCTCGGAGTGACCGATGCGGCCGCGGGTCCTGTCGTCTTGGCGCTGAAATAGTTCGAGGCCCGCCGGCTGCCCTCTTCCCCGGTCTTCAGAATTTCTTAGACTAGGGGCCCGTCAGGGCGCCCAGGATCGACTTGGTCAGCAAGCGGCCGATGCATCTCTGCCCGAAGTCGTTCAGGTGAAGGCCGTCGAGCTGGACATACTGCGCATAGGGCATGCCGTCATTGTACCAACTGTGCATGATGTCGTAACGGCGGAACAGGCCAGCGTCGAACTCCTTGGCAACCTGCGCCATGATCCGCTCGTAAGCTTCCTTATCCTGCACGGCCACGACCGCCGGCACATACTGCAGATTCATGAGCACGAAATCCGCGCCCAGCGACTTGCCGAGCTTGAGGCCGTCTCGGAGCCGACGTTCGAACATGTCCAGTGGCATGTGACGGATGGCGGCATTGGTGCCGGTCTGCCACACCACGAGCGAGGGCAGATTCTCCTGCATCTCCGTGCGCATACGCGCCGCCATCTCATCGACGTCCTGACCGCCGATGCCGCGATTGATCAAATCAACGTCGACGCCTGGCAACGCCTTGTCGAGACCCATCTTGAGCTGTGCCGGATAGGCGTAGGCCGGGTTCGACACGCCGTAGCCCGACGTTGAGGAGGACCCGAGGGCAATGACGCGGAGTTTCCCCGCCGCGATCGCCTTGCGCGCCACCGGGAGGGTCGAGCCGAGGGCCAGCAGTTCAGGTGTGGCGCGACACAGGGCCATCGACTGCGGCAAGGCCGTTGCCGGCACCAGAAACGCGACCGCCGTCGCCAACCACCAGACCGACATTTTCATTTCGTTGCACCCACGACGCGCGGCACGCCCGATTCATTCCGTTTGAGCCAGGCCGCCACATAAGCCGCCGACGTCATGATCGCGATGCCCGCAATGCTCACGACAATCTGCGACAAGATTGAATCCTCAAAGTGGCTGACGACGACCTGCCCTGAAAGCGCCAGAAACGTGCCGATGCAGAATATGAGCAAGGACGCCTCACCGCACCTCCGAAGTGGCCGCCAGACACGCCACTTCAGAAAGTCGGCGTTGGCCGGCACGGCCACGCGGACCAGCCAGGCCAGAGCCAGAAAATGCACAAATCTCAGGATATCGATATTGGTCTTGTCGATCGGATAGATCAGCCGGGAGACCCAGGCCGGGATCAGCCGCTCCAGCGGGTTGTAGTGCCAGGACAAGGAAATAAAGGCTGAAAAGATCAGATACGCCACAGCCAGGGTAGTGAGCTGCCAGCGAAACCGGTCGAGCTGCCCAAGCCGCGGCCCCAACACGGCGCACGCGGCGCCAGCATAGAACACGACCTGCCAGGCCATCGGATTGAAATACCAGACTTTGTCGTCGGGATAGGCCGGCAGGTTCCAGTTATAGTGGCAAGTCACCGCATAGAGCGCGAGCGAGACGCCAAGCACGCCCAGCGGCCAACGCACGACCGCCGGCAGAACGAGCGGGAAGGCGGCAAGCAGGACAATATAGAGCGGCAGCACGTCGAGGTTGACCGGGCGGAATCTTAGCAGCGCTGCCTCGAGGATGGCGCGATAGGGGTTCTCGCCGAACCCCAGCATCTGCATCTCCTCGATGAGCGCCGGTGTGTCGTGGGCAATCGAGACCCAAGCGACCTGGGCCGAGAAGGCCACGAACAGCAGGATGTGCGCGACGTAGAGCTGCCAGACACGCCGATAAATGCGCAGGGCGGCGCGCGGCCAGCCCTCGCGCGCCATCATGCGGCTGTACGCGATCACGGCGGTATAGCCCGAGATGTAGACAAAGATCTCGGTGGCGTCGCTGAAGCCGTAGTTGCGGACGGTCAACCAGCTCACGATGTTGGTCGGAACGTGATCGACAAAAATGAACCACAGCGCAAGACCTCGAAATAGGTCGAGACGGATGTCGCGAGTGGAGGCCGTTGCCATAGTGACCCAATGGTACCGCACGCCAACCGCCTACGCTACGTTCGGAGGCGGATTATGATTGCATTCTTCTTCGGGGTTGCGCCTCGGACAAAAAAGAGCCCCGCCGAAGCGGGGCTCCACAAACGCCGGCGGCCGAGACCGTCTACAGCTTGTCGGTCGCCGACTGGCGCGCCATGAAATTGTCGAACGTGTTCTCGGCGACGCGGAACCATAGCACCTCTTCGTTGCGAAATGGTTTCCATGCCTCGAAGATCTTCTTGAAATTCGGGGATTTCTCGTTGGTCTCGGCATACACCGTATTTGCCGCGGTGAAGGAAGACGAGAGGACATCCGGGGGAAACGGCAACAGCTTGGTGCCGCCGGCCAGGAGCTTGCGAAGCGCCGGTGGATTGTCGGCGTCGTACTTGGCAACCATCCAGTTGTTGGCCATCGCGGCGGCATTACGCACGATCGTCTGATAGCTCTTGGGCAGGGCGTTCCACTTTTCCAGATTGTTGAAGAGGTGAAGCGTTGCACTTCCTTCCCACCAGCCTGGATAATAGTAATAGGGTGCGACTTTGTTGAAGCCGAGCTTCTCGTCGTCGTACGGACCGACCCACTCGCAGGCATCGAGCGTGCCCTTTTCTAATGCCGGGTAGATGTCGCCGCCGGCGATCTGCTGCGGAACAACGCCCATCTTCGTCATAACCTGCCCGGCGAATCCGCCGATGCGCATCTTCAGTCCCTTCATGTCTTCGACGGTCTTGATTTCCTTGCGAAACCACCCGCCCATCTGCGCACCGGTGTTGCCGGCCGCCATGCCGTAGATATTGTAGGTCTTGTAGAACTCGTTCAGCGCCTGCTCACCGCCCCCCTGGGTCAGCCACGCATTCTGTTGGCGCGTATTGAGGCCGAACGGAACGGCGGTGCCGAAGGCAAACGTCGGATCCTTGCCGAAATAATAGTACGACGCGGTATGGCCCATTTCGACTGTGCCGTTCTGGACTGCATCGGCGACCTGCAGGCCCGGGACGATCTCACCGGCGGCGAACACGCGAATCTGGAAGTTGTTGTCGGTCGCCTCGGCAATGCTCTTGGTCATGACCTCCGCCGCTCCGAACAAGGTGTCGAGCGATTTGGGAAAGCTCGACGCAAGCCGCCATTTGAGCTCCGGCATCGACTGCGCGATTGCCGGTGCGGCGAGCACCGCCGAAGTCGCGACGGTGGCACCACCGACGCCTGCGTTGCGCAGGAATGTACGACGTTGCATGTTGCGATTCTCCTGATGTTGAATTCACGTAAGTGATGTCCTGTTCAGCGGACATCCACCGGATGACCGGCCTGTTGAGGCCAGATTGTCGTGCTGGACGGCGTCCTAACGGCATTGGAATCGCCGGCCATCAGAACCGGCATTTTGCTCCGGACCTGTCGATTTGTCGATCATCCGGACGCACCTCTCTCACGGCTTTCCCTCCATCGTGCAATCCCCGGCTGTCTCACGCTGGCGCAGGATCGGGCAGCCCCCGCAATCCGACGCTCAGCTGCATGTCGTCGGCGAACAAAGCTCTTGGGAGGGCGACCTCGGCCATCTGGAAAGCGGTGTGGCGGCCGTGACTGACCAGCCTCGCGCCGATCTTGATCAGCTTATCCTTCAGGCTGGCCAGCGACCACTGTGCGACCGATGCCGACCAGACGCGCGATCTCGTCCTGGGGGAAGCCGAAGCCTGAGAACATGCGCGGGGCAGCCGGCGCGAGAGTCCGGCACGCTTGCTCGCCTTACTGCGCAATCTCTTCTCACTGGACCCCGTACATGCCGAACTGGGTTTCGATGTTGGGGTCGAGGGCAAG
>JAQSDT010000317.1 GCA_029946075.1 bacterium
AACGGCACATTAGGTCCGCCGCGATGACTGTCAAACCACGGCCCCCCGCGCTAGTTTGCGAGCCTGTCGCCACCAACGAGTCTTGCCGTGCCTGCCGAAGCGCCCCCGCACATCCGCCTGCTCGCCACCGCCGATGCCGCCGCTTATCGCGAGGTTCGGCTGGAAGGGCTGCAGCAAAATCCGGAAGCGTTCGGCAGTTCGTTCGCGTTCGAGAACGCGCAGCCGGTCGCGTGGTTCGCGGAGCGGATCGCCGGCAGCGAGATTTTCGGCGCCGTTGCCGGGGACCAGCTGCTCGGTGTCGCCGGCTACCGGCAACTCGACGGGCCGAAACAGCGCCACAAGGGGCTGCTGTGGGGCATGTATGTCCGCGGGTCGGCGCGCCAATCGGGACTCGGCGAACGTCTGGTCGAGGCCGTCATCGAACATGCCTCCGGGCGGATCGAGCAGCTCAGCCTGACGGTCGTGGTCGAGAACGCGTCAGCCCGGCGGCTCTATGAAAAACTCGGATTCGTCGAATACGGCCGGGAAAAGCACGCGCTGAAGCAGGATGGGCGATATTACGACGAGATCCTGATGGTCCGGTTCCTGATCTAGGCCCGAAAAACAGGCCAAAACCGCATGTGAATCCGTGGTTTTCGGCTTTGACGCACACTGGCCTGAGGACTATGTAGTGCGCTCATGACCACATCTGACAATTCTTCAGCCTGGCCGGACCACAAACCGACCGCGCTCCTCGTGCTTGCCGATGGCACCGTGCTGGAAGGCTTCGGCCTCGGCGCGGAAGGCCACGCCGTCGGCGAGGTCTGCTTCAACACGGCGATGACCGGATATGAGGAGATCCTCACCGATCCCTCCTATGCCGGCCAGCTCATTACCTTCACCTTCCCGCATATCGGCAACGTCGGCACCAACGACGAGGATATTGAGACGGTGAACATGGCGGCAACGCCCGGCGCGCGCGGCGTGATCCTGCGCTCGGCCATCTCGGATCCCTCGAACTACCGCGCCACCAAGCATCTCGACGCATGGCTGAAGGCGCGCGGCATCATTGGCCTGTCCGGCATCGACACCCGCGCCCTCACCGCGCTGATCCGCAGCAAGGGCATGCCGAACGCCGTCATCGTCCACTCCAGAACCGGCGAGTTCGACCTGCACGGCCTGAAGGAAGAGGCGCGCGAATGGCCCGGCCTCGAAGGCATGGACCTGGTGCCGATGGTCACATCCGGCCAGCGCTTCACCTGGGACGAGACGCCGTGGGCCTGGGAGAAGGGTTTTGGCCGGCAGACCGAGCCTGAGTTCAACGTGGTCGCGATCGACTACGGCATCAAGCGCAACATCCTGCGCCTGCTCGCCGGCGAGGGTTGCAAGGTGACGGTGGTGCCGGCAACGACGTCGGCCGAAGATATCCTGGCGATGAAGCCGGACGGCGTGTTCCTGTCGAACGGCCCCGGCGATCCCGCTGCGACCGGCAAGTATGCGGTGCCTGTGATCCAGCAGGTGATCTCCTCGGGCACACCGACCTTCGGCATTTGCCTCGGCCACCAGATGCTGGGGCTCGCCGTCGGCGCCAAGACCAAAAAGATGCATCAAGGCCATCACGGCGCCAATCATCCGGTCAAGGACGAGACCACCGGCAAGGTGGAGATCACCTCGATGAACCACGGTTTTGCCGTGGACGAGAAGACGCTGCCGAAGGGCGCCACCCAGACGCATATTTCGCTGTTCGACGGCTCCAATTGCGGCATCCAGATCGAGGGCAAGCCGGTGTTCTCGGTGCAGTACCACCCGGAAGCCTCCCCCGGCCCGCGCGACTCGCACTATCTGTTCAAGCGCTTTGCCGATTTGATGCGGGCGAAGAAGCGGGCGTAAGCGCCCGCTTCTAGTCATTGCGAGCCAACGGGTCGCGCGAATGCGCGCCCGATGACAGGCTCCGTGAAGCAATCCACCGGGCCGCGAAGCAAAATGGATTGCTTCGTCGCTACGCTCCTCGCAATGACGAACCCATGAGCCAATCAGTTCCCGGCCATGATGAGATATCATGTGACGGCGGTGCCGGTTTTTTGGTATGACGACCGTCATGATAACAACGGGAAGATACCATGGACGATAGGACCAAGGCTGCCGGCTACGAATACGGCGTAACGCCGACCCATGTGATGGCGTCGATGTCCGGCCTCGATTTCGTCCGCGCCATCTTCGACGGCAAGCTGCCGGCGCCGCCGATCATGCAGAACATCGAGCCGTTCGATCAATCCGCCGAACCGGGTCTCGTGGTGTTTCACACCCTGCCGGGCTTCCGGCACTACAACCCGATCGGCTCCGTGCATGGCGGCTACGCCGCGATCCTGCTGGATTCGGCGATGGGCCTTGCGGTGCACACGGCGTTGCCGCCCGGCTCCGGCTACACCACGCTGGAATTCAAGATCTCTTTCATCAAGGGCATGACCAAGGATACCGGCCCGGTGCGCAGCGAGGGCAAGATCCTCAATGTCGGCCGTCGCGCCGCCACCGCCGAGGCGCGCATCACGGACTCGCAGGGCCGCCTGTTGGCGCATGCCACGACGACGTGCCTGGTGTTCGAGATTCCCAAGGGAACGTGACGCGCTGACTTTGGTTTGATTCTCTGGTTTCGTAGGGTGGCGAAGCGAAGCGTGCCCACCATCTATGTCTCGGCAGGTATGGTGGGCACGTCGCTGCGCTCCTTATCCCACCCTACGAGACCGGAGACACATCATGTCGCTCGTCCGCGCGGATATCGAACCGCTCACCTTCGTCTTTGCCGACGATGGCCTCGTTCCCAACAACCCGATGCCGTTTCTGGTCTACAAGGGCGCGGTGGCGGTTGCGAACGCCCATCCCGAAGCGACCATCGAAAAGCTGTTCGGCGCCAATGGCTGGGGCGCGATGTGGCGCAACGGCGTTTATGATTTTGCGCATTATCACGCCACCGTGCATGAGGTGCTCGGCGTCGCCCGCGGCCATGCTCGCGTCCGCTTCGGCGGCGACCGCGGCAGGGATCTCGAAATTTCGGCCGGCGATGTCGCGATCCTGCCAGCGGGCACCGGACATCAGTGCCTCTCCGCCAGTGATGATTTCTGCGTGGTCGGCGCCTATCCGCCCGGACCGCCGCTGGAGATCACGCGGCCGACCCCGGAAAATCATGCCAGGGCGTTGAAGACGATTCCGCTGGTGGCGTTGCCGAAGACCGATCCGGTGCGCGGCGAAAGTGGCCCGCTGGTCCGGCTATGGAAATGATTTGGCCGGAGGCTTCGGCGCCGGTTCGCTCGACGAGAGTCGCATCGCCGCGACGCGGGCGACGAACAGCCCGAGGACGAGATTGGTTCGTTCCGTCTCCAGCCGCTCGCGCGCCGGCCCGTCAGGCACGGTCTCGCACATGCTCTTGATGCATTCGAGGGTCTGGGAAAGCGAATCGACCAGCGACCAGATCGGCTCGATCGACGGCGGTACGGCGGCCGCCGGCTCCGGGGTGACTTCGGCGGCTGCGTCCTGGAACCTGGCTACTCTCTGCATCGTTGCAATTCCAAACCTGAAACCGTCATGCGGCCGGATGGAACTGCTCGCGCCCCGCTGACCGTCACCCATCATAGGATGCGCGTGCCGCAGGCTCGTTTAAATTGACTATCGAAATTTCGCAGTTCGATCAGGACATGCGCGGCGTTTGCGCACATGCGGGGCGCCTATGCCTTGAACGCGAGGCGAAGGCCACCCCAGTGCCGGCCACAGCTCCTGATCGGAACGTCGACTTCCTTGAGCGTAACCACCTCGCCGCCGCCCATGTCGCGGTCGTAGGTCTGCAGCAGAAATTCGCGGGTCGTACGCGCAGCGCGGATGCCGGCGCTGTCCTTGAAGAACCGCCGGTTCCTGCAATTAGCGGCATTCCAGACCGGATCCCCGGTGCGGGGTACCTGCGAGTATTTCGGGTTATGCGTCGGCAGGAACGCGTTCTTGTCGACCGCCGCGCAGAACACCACGCGCGGATCGAGATCGAGCAACGGCTCCTGGATCGCGGGCAGCACTTGATCGCAGAGCGAGGTGAACGCGGTCTCGAATTGCTGGGGATCGCTGCCCGCCAGCGGCCGATACTGCGCGTCGAACAGATCGGATTCCGCGATGCCGCCGCGGGCAATCGCCGCCTCGAAGGCCTCGCCGATCTTCGACGCGGCCTCGCGCGCCGCGCTGACGAAGCGGCGGTCGGTCTCGTCGACCGAGCGCAGCATCGCGACCACCGCCTGCCGTCGCTGGTCGGACAATTCCGTGAAGCAGACATGCACGTCGGTTTCCCCGACCGCGATGATCGTGCCGTCGACGTCGCCGAACGCGCCGGTTTCGACCACGGCTGCGCCCCCCTCCGGCGCCGTCTTCTGGCCGGCCGCGGCGCGGAAGCGCAGGCCGCCCTCGGAAAGGTCCAGAATCGTGCCGTCGATCGTCGATTTTCCGCAACGAAGCCGTGCGGGCACCGAAACCGGCCTGCGGTTCTCCAG
>JAQSDT010000318.1 GCA_029946075.1 bacterium
CCGGCACCTTGGCGTTCGGATTGACGGCGAGATATTCCGGCTTGAACTGGTCGCCCCTGCGGGTGTCGACGGCGACCGGCTGATAGGCGATGCCGGCTTCCTCGAGGAAGAGCGCGACCTTGGTCGGGTTCGGCGATCCGTTGAAGTAGAATTTGAGCATCTGGAAATCTCCCCAAGACGTATGTGACAAATGTCTTTTGCCAGACATTGCTATCGCGCGC
Organism: bacterium; assembly: GCA_029946075.1. Lineage (GTDB taxonomy): Bacteria > Pseudomonadota > Alphaproteobacteria > Rhizobiales > Xanthobacteraceae > Bradyrhizobium. Next base: position 222 of record JAQSDT010000318.1, read on the forward strand.
GGCGGTCTTGTCGCCGGGCGTCACGTCCATGCTCAAATTTCCGGCCGATGTGCAAGCGACGAGTGCGTGACCGGGGTGCTTCCCGGCCGGCTTACGTCAGCGCCAGGCCGCCGATGCCGGCTGCCGCGAGGGCCGCGCCAGCGCCGATCATCAGGGCGGCAAAGCGCATTTCCGTGCGAAGGGCGGTCCGTTGTCCTGCGCGCTCCGTTCCCCGCACATAGCCGTGAACGATGACCTGCTCGCTGAAGGTACCGCTGGCGTCGAGAATGTCGGTCAGCCCCGCGCTGGCGACGAGAATGCCGAGGATCACCAGACCGGCTGGCCCGAGCAGGCTCAGCAGCAGGATCGGAAACACGCCCACCAAAAAGATTGGCAGCAGCGGCAACAGGATGACGGACTCGGAGCCTCGCGTGCGCATGGCAATGATCTCGAATGGGATAATGAACGTAGGTCTCATCCCATGAAATAACGGCAAAATGGCGCTTCGCTACCTGCACGCGCCACACGGCTGCCATGCCGCTTGCCCGGATTCCCTGCGCAGCAGCTAGGCAAGCCGCATTTTGCGCCATGGCCGCGGCGTCGTCTGCACGCCGTCGTGTTTTGTACGAGACACTTCCCATCCCTCATTCTGGGGAGCCCGCGGAGCCTGTCATCGGGCCGCGCTTCGCGCGGACCCGGTGGCGCTCCTCACCATGAGGAATTTATTGTGAAGGCGGGCTCAGCCCGCCGCCATCTCGGAGCGGATTTCGGCGCGAAGCTCGTCGATCAGCCTGAGGCCGTTCTTGGTCTCGACGTGCCAGAAGGTCCAGCCGTTGCAGGCTTCCGAACCCTGGGCCACCGCGCCCATGCGGTGGATCGATCCGACCTTGTCGCCGAGCATGATGGCGCCGTCGGCGCGAACCAGGGCGCCGTGACGCTTCTTGGAATCGACGAGCTTGGTGCCGGGCGGGATCATGCCGCGCTCGATCAGTTCGGAAAACGCCACGCGGGGCGCGTCGCGGGCGGTCATGAACGGCGCCAGCGTCGCTTCGGGCAGCGGTTCGATCGCGGCGATGCGCGCTTCGGCCGCCTTCGCATAGGTCTTGTCGCGCTCGAAGCCGATGTAGCGGCGGCCGAGGCGTTTTGCCACGGCGCCGGTCGTGCCGGTGCCGTTGAAGGGATCGATCACGAGATCGCCGGGCTTCGAGGACGACAGCAGCACGCGCGCCAGCAAACCTTCCGGCTTCTGCGTTGGGTGAACCTTCTTGCCGTCGGTGCCCTTGAGGCGCTCGTCGCCGGTGCACAGCGGGATCAGCCAGTCGGAACGCGCCTGCACGTCCTCGTTGGCGGCCTTCAACGCCTCGTAGTTGAACGTATAGCCCTTGGCCTTCTCGTCGCGCGCCGCCCAGATCATGGTTTCGTGCGCATTGGTGAAGCGGCGGCCGCGGAAATTCGGCATCGGGTTGGTCTTGCGCCAGACGATGTCGTTGAGGACCCAGAAGCCGAGGTCCTGCATGATCGCGCCGACGCGGAAAATGTTGTGATAGGAGCCGATCACCCACAGCGTGGCGGACGGCTTCATCACCCGGCGGCAGGCCAGCAGCCAGGCGCGGGTGAAATCGTCATAGGCGGCGAACGACGAGAACTTGTCCCAGTCGTTGTTGACGGCATCGACATGCGATTCGTCGGGGCGCTTGAGCTCGCCCTTCAGCTGCAGATTATACGGCGGATCTGCGAACACCAGATCGACCGAACCGGCCGGAAGCTTCGACATCTCGGCGACGCAATCGCCGACGACGATGCGAGCGCTGGACTCGGACTCGAATTTAGTGCGGGGCGCCCTTGCAGACGCCCCGCGACGCGACACAACCATGACTCAATTACTCTGACTCAGGCGACGCTGTCGGCGACGCGGGACTAAACAACCGACTGGCGATACATTGACCGGGCAAAGTAAAAATCGACTTAATCGGTAAAGTTGCTGAGAAGAGATTGCCGGTGATGAGAAGAATTTACCGGGAGAATTTGCACCTGCGTCCGCACGCGATGGCGTTTGCGGCAAAGCGGCATCCGGTTCGCGTCGGAAAACGTGTCAGAGCAGCCAATCCGGCGCAGCTTTCGCTCGGGAAGCGGCACTAGGCATTTTTTGCCGGGCAGGTTATTGATTAATGGAATGGAAATTTTACGTGACTGCCGCGTTAGGTGTTCGGTCCATTAGCCGGGAATGAGGAAATACCGCCATGCGTTATGATGATTTCCGCCGCAGCGACGATATCGACGACCGTCGCGACGACAGCGGTGGCGGCGGAATGGGCGGTGGCGGCGGCTTCGGCCTGCCGATGGGCGGCGGCGGTCTCGGCATCGGCACCATCATCGTACTCGGCCTCGTCGGCTACGCCTTCGGCATCGATCCGCGCATCCTGATCGGCGGCGCCGAAATTCTCACCGGCGGCAATCAGGCGCCGACCTACCAGACCGATCGCCGTTCGGGCCCGGCCAAGACCGGTGCGCCCAAGGACGAGATGGGCAGCATGATTGCCGGCGTGCTCGGCGAGATCGACGATCGCTGGAGCGAAATCTTCCAGTCCAGCGGGCAGACCTACACCGGCCCGCGCATCGTGCTGTTCCGCAACGCCACCAATGGCGGGCGCTGCGGCATGGCGCAGTCGGCGATGGGGCCGTTCTACTGTCCGCCCGACAAGCAGATCTTCCTCGACACCGCATTCTTCCGCGAAGTCGAGACCAAGTTTCGCGGTTGCGAGGGCAGCGCCTGCAAGTTCACCGCCGCCTACATCATCGCGCACGAGGCCGGCCATCACATCCAGAACCTGCTCGGCATCCTGCCGCGGGTGCAGCGGATGCAGCAGCAGGCCGGCAGCAAGGCGGAAGCCAATGCGCTGCAGGTCAAGGTCGAACTGCAGGCCGATTGTCTGTCCGGGGTCTGGGTCAACCGCGAGGAGAAGAAGCGCCCGGGCTTCGTCGAGCCCGGCGACATCGAAGCCGCGTTGCGCACGGCCACCGCGATCGGCGACGACACGCTGCAGCGCCAGGCAACGGGCAGGGTGGTGCCTGACTCCTTCACCCACGGCTCGGCGGCGCAGCGCAAGCAATGGTTCATGACCGGCTACCAGCAAGGCACCGTGCAGGCCTGCAACACGTTTGCGTCCGGAGCGTTGTAGTTTCTTTGTTATCGTCATCCCCGAGTGAACGCGAGAGCGTTCATCCGGGGGATGACGTTTGTATGTTGAGCGAAGAGTGATCAGCGATGTCCTCCACCGACGAAACAAAACAATTCGTTCCGCTCAACATCGCGGTGCTGACGGTTTCCGACACGCGCTCGCTGGCGGATGACAAGTCCGGCACGACGCTGGCGGATCGGTTGACCGCTGCCGGCCATCGTCTGGCGGCGCGCGAGATCGTTACCGACGACGTCGATGCCATCAGGGTCGTCATCAGGCGCTGGATCGCCGACGAAGGCGTCGATGCCGTCATTACCACCGGCGGCACCGGATTCACCGGCCGCGACGTCACGCCGGAGGCGGTCGAGCCGCTGTTCGAAAAGCGGATGGACGGTTTCTCGATCGCCTTCCACATGTTGAGCCACGCCAAGATCGGCACCTCGACGGTGCAGAGCAGGGCCACCGCCGGCGTTGCCGGCGCGACCTTCATCTTCTGTCTGCCGGGATCGCCGGGCGCCTGCCGCGACGCCTGGGACGGCATCCTCGCCGCCCAGCTCGACTACCGCACGCGGCCCTGCAATTTCGTCGAGATCATGCCGCGGCTGGACGAACATCTGCGGCGCCCGAAGGCGCAAGGCGCGTCGGTCTGAACGCGGTCAACGCCGCGCGATCTTTTTCAGCAACGCCCACAGGCCGCGCCACATGTTGCGCCAAGCTTCGTCGCGGAGTTGCTTGGCCCTGTGCCTGTGGAATGCCATGCGTTCTGGCGTGATGCGCCGCGACGTATCGCGACGCATCCCGGTCACAGCTCGCGCTCCCAGGTCTCGCCGACGAGGTCGACGCCGAAGCTGTGGTGCTTCTCTTCCTTGGTGCGCTCGAATCCGGTGCGCTGGTAGATTCCGCGCGCCGCCACCAGGATGCTCTGGGTCCACAGCGTGATCGAACGGTAGCCGGCCTCGCGCGCGAAGCGGAGACATTGCTCGGTCAGCGCGCGGCCGACGCCGAGCCCTCGCGCCTTCTTTTCCACCAGCAGCAGGCGCAGCTTCGCCACCTGGTCGGAAGCCCTGACCAGAAAGATCGATCCCACCGGTTCGCCGTCGATTTCCGCGATCCAGCAATGCTC
>JAQSDT010000319.1 GCA_029946075.1 bacterium
AGCCGGTCTTTGGTGATGATTTGCGTGAACGAAGCCTCGCCCTGCATCAGTTCGGCGAGACCGGGCGCCGCCGGATCGACCGACACTGCCGTCATCGTCGGCGAGGTCGCCACCAGGTCGACAACGACGATCTTCGCCTGCCGCGCCATCAGGCGTGCCAGCGTCAGCGCGGTCAGCGTGATGCTCTCACACGGAGCGGTACCGAGCACGGTCACCTTGCGCGCCGCGGCGCCTGCGCCGACGAGATGGGCGGCCAGTTGCTCCATCTCGTCGATGCCGTCCGCGAGATCCATGCGGGGGGCATCCACGCGCGGTTCACTCATGACGGGGGCAGGCTCGGAGACAACGGTTCGTTCGATGACGGGCTCGGGCGCAAGCGTCGGCGCGAACACCGGCTCCACTGCGGCAACGGATACTTCCGCCGCCGGGGCGCGGGCGGCGGAGGCGCGCGGCGCGGTCATGCGCAGCAATTCGCCGGTTGCGATCGCGCCGGCACTGAGCAGCAGGGTCGCCAGCGTCGCGATCAGGACAATCGGGAGCTTCTTCGGATAAGCGGGCGTGTTGGATACGGTGGCGCGCGAGATGATTCGACCGTCGGTCGGGGCTGCCTCGATGTTCTCGCGGGTGGTCGCTTCGCGATATTTGGCGAGATAGGATTCCAGCAGGTCGCGCTGGGCCTTCGCTTCACGCTCAAGCGCACGGAGCTGCACGTCCTGGCCGTTATTGGAGGACGCCTGCTTCTTCAACTGGTCGAGGCTCGAAATCAGGCCTTCGACCCGGCCACTGGCGATGCGCGAATCGTTCTCCAGCGAACGGGATACTTTACCCGCCTCCTCGCGCAACTGGCGATCGAGGTCGCCAAGCTGGGCCTTCAGTTCCTTGATGCGGGGATGACCGTCGAGCAGCGTCGAGGACTGCTCGGCAAGCTGTGCCCGCAGCGTCACGCGCTGCTCGGACAGCCGGCGGATCAGTTCGGAATTGAGCACCTCGGAAGCCTCGATCGGCTTGCCGCTCTGGAGCATTTCCTTGATCAGGCGCGATTTCGATTCGGCATCCGACTTCAGCGCGCGGGCGTTGTTCAGCTGCGTGTTGATCTCGCCCATCTGCTGGTTGGACAGCGTGGTGTTATTGGTCCCGATAAAGAGGCTCGACTTGGAGCGGAAATCCTCGACCCGCGATTCGGCGTCGGCCACCTTCTTGCGCAGATTGTCGATCTCGCCGGACAGCCACTGCCCGGCCGACTTCGCCTGCTGCTGACGCGCATCCTGCTGCAGAACCAGATAGCCTTCCGCGATCGAATTGGCGACGCGGGCGGCGAGTTCGGGATCGCGCGACTGGAACTCGACGACGATGACGCGGGATTTATCGACCGCATAGGCGGTGAAGCGATCGTAATAGGCTTCGAGCACGCGCTCTTCCGGCGTCATCGAGAACGGATCGCGTCCGATCCCGAACAGCGCCAGCAGCGATTTCAGCGGCGAGAAGCCCTGCAGCACCTGGTCGAATTCAGGGCGCTCGGCAAGCTTGTTCTTCCTGATGATCTCGCGGGCGAGATCCCGCGACTGCACCAGCTGCACCTGGCTGGTCACGGCTTCCGCATCGAGCGAATTGCGCTCCTCGTTGCGCTCGCCATTGGGCCGCAGGAACACGTTTTCGCGGCCGTCGATCAGGATGCGGGCTTCCGACTTGTAACGGGGGGTGACGACATTGACGGCGGCAAGCGACAGCCCGAGCGCCAGCGCCGTCGGAATGATGATCCAGCTGCGCTTGCGCATCAGCGCCTGGCCGAGCGCGTGCAGATCGAGATCGCCGGTTTCGGAGGTGGTTGGCGGCGTCACGACGGGCGCCGCAGGTTTTGCAACCGCCTGCTGCACTACCACCCGGTCCCTGCCTGCACGCCAGAACGCCAAACGCATCGTACACTCCCGCGGACGCAACTGCTCTACTCGCCCGATTACACTCCATTAAGGTTGCTGCTGGGTTAATCCGCCCGGTCTGCGGCCGGGAATGCCGCCCTGAACGCCCATGGTCATGTTTTGTTAACCATGAAAGCCCTTAATCGCGCATAGAGTTTTTCAGGATTCCCGTGATGCGAGGCGTGCTCGCCCCAATCCCATGTCTGGTAGCTGCGCTCGCACTCGCGGGCTGCATGGGCCGGACCGCGCCGGTCGCCATAGCACCTGCCCCGATGGTCGTCGCCTATGCGGAGCCCGCCCCCGTTCGCTACGATTCGTCCTATCACCTCGACGCCGGCGACAAGCTGCGCGTCGTGGTCTACGGCCAGGAAGGCCTCACCAATTCCTATGCGATCGACGCCGGCGGCTCGATCACCATGCCGTTGATCGGCCCGGTGCCGGCCCGCGGCCGCACCCCTGCAGGCCTCGCCGGCGAGATCGCCGCCAAGCTGCGCGGCGGCTTCATCCGCGATCCCTCGGTCGCCGTCGAAGTCGAATCCTACCGGCCCTTCTTCATTCTCGGTGAAGTGGCAGCCCCTGGCCAATATCCTTATGTGCCCAACATGACCGTCGAGACCGCGGTTGCCATCGCCGGCGGCTTCTCGCCGCGGGCGCGGCGCGATCACGTTACGCTGACACATACCGACTCATCCGGACCGGCACGCTTGGTCGTGCCCTCCGGCACCCCGCTCAGCCCCGGCGACACCGTGCTGGTCGGCGAACGCTGGTTTTGATCATGCCCTTTGTTGACGGTCAGCCCCTTCGTATCCTGCACGCGACGCGCGCGCCCGTCGGCGGCATCATCCGGCATATCCTCGATCTCGCCAACGGCCAGGCCGATCGCGGCCATCACGTCGGCATCATCGCCGACAGCCTCACGGGCGGTGAACGCGCCGATCAGGCGCTGGCGGAAATCGCCCCGCGCCTCAAGCTCGGCGTCCACCGCGTCGCCATCCACCGGGAGCCGCGGCCGACGGACTTGCTGGCGTGGCTCCGCTTCCAGCATATGATCCGGACCATGAAGCCGGACGTTCTGCACGGCCACGGCGCCAAGGCCGGCGTCTTCGTCCGCGCGAGGACCGCCGTCGACGGCATGATCCGGGTCTACACCCCGCATGGCGGCTCGCTGCATTACCCGCTGACGTCGCTCAAGGGCAAATTCTACGCCCGAATCGAGCGCGCACTGATGAACGACACCAATCTGTTCCTGTTCGAGAGCGCCTTTGCGCGCGACACCTATCAGCGCACCATCGGCGTGCCGAATGGCCTCGTGCGCTGCGTATTCAACGGCGTCACCGCCAATGAATTCGATCCTGTCGTCAAGGCCGAGGACGCCACCGACCTGATCTATGTCGGCGAGTTCCGGCACATCAAGGGCGCCGACCTGCTGATCGACGCGGTGGCGCGGCTGCGTGCCGACGGCAGGCCCGTGACGCTGACGCTTGCGGGCGATGGCGAGGAAAGCGCCAACCTCAAGGCCCAGGTCGAGCGGCTAGGCCTCGGCGAAGCCCTGCGCTTCATCGGCCACGTCAAGGCGCGCTACGGCTTCTCCAAGGGCTCCCTGCTGGTGGTTCCCTCTCGCGGCGATTCCATGCCTTATGTCGTGATCGAGGCCGCAGCAGCCGGCATTCCCATGATCGCCGCCAATGTCGGCGGCATCCCCGAAATTTTCGACACCCATACCGACGCGCTGTTCGCCCCCAACATTGCCGCCGCCATGGCCGACGCCATTGAAACCGCGCTTGAGGACACCGCCGCGGCCCAGGAACGCGCGAAATCGCTGCGCGAACGCATCTTCCAGCACTTCTCCCAGAAGGCGATGGTTGAAGGTGTGATGGCCGGCTACCGGGACGCGTTTGCCAAGCGTTAACCGTTCTTTACCAACGTAACTGTTTCTTCCGATTTGTCCCTTAAGCCGGGGTGTGGGGAATTCCGCACCGGCGGGCGCGTACTTGTTTGCCTGCCCAAGAACGGACGTGGACAAGTGGAACCGATTAACGCTCGCTCGATGCTCGATGCCGCGGCAAGCGCCGCAATGACCATTACCGCCGACCGGCCGCAGGTCGAACGGCGCCGCAGACTGACTCCAGCCGCCCTCGCCGTCACCAACCAGAAGGTCGGCCGCGCCTACTCCCCGATCGTGATCGCCGGCGGCGTCCGCCTCGCCGACTTCCTGACGCTGAGCGTCATCGGCATCACGCTGTATTTTGCCTACGTCGTACCGCTGGGCGGCTTCTACTGGGAGTTCGTCGCGGCCATCTTCGGCATGGCGGCGACCGCGGTGATCTGCTTTCAGGCCGCCGATATCTACCAGGTTCAGGTTTTCCGCGGCCAGCTTCGGCAGATGAGCCGGATGATCTCGTCCTGGGCGTTCGTTTTCCTGCTGTTCATCGGTGCCTCCTTCATCGTCAAGCTTGGCAGCGAGATTTCGCGCCTCTGGCTCACGGCGTTCTTCTTCGCCGGCATGACCGCGCTGGTGGCCGAACGGCTGTTCCTCCGCTCGCTGGTGCGCAGCTGGGCCCGCCAGGGCCGGCTCGACC
>JAQSDT010000320.1:0-3354 GCA_029946075.1 bacterium
CGCCATGCCCATGGGTTGCTGGCGCGCGGCCGGGCCGTGATCGAGAATTTCTTTCCCGGCTGGACCGACGAGGTCGTCGCCGGCGGCGGCGTCCGGGGCGACATCGCCGGCGATGTCAACTGGATCGGCCATGGCGTCACGATCAAATCCTCGCCAAGCAATCTGGTCGGATTGCTCGCCTCGCGCCCGGTACTCGAAGGCCATGTCCGCCGCCGGCTGCAGGCGCTTTCCAACGTGCGGGTGATCGAAAACTGCACGGCGCATGAGCTGATCACCGATACCGGCAAGACCACCGTCAAGGGCGTCCGCGCCAGAACTGGCAGCGGCGTCGAGCAGGCCATCGCGGCCGATCTCGTCGTCGATGCGTCCGGCCGCGGCTCGTCGAGCCCGACCTGGCTGGAGGCCCTCGGCTTTACAGGGCCGGAGGAAGAGCGCATCGAGATCGGGATCGGCTACACCACGCGGGTCTATCGCCGCCGGCCGGGCGACCTTAACGGCAAAGTCGCGGTGGTCGTGGCCGGCAGCGGTCCGAACTGGCGCAACGGCGTGGTGCTGTACCAGTCCGAAGATCGCTGGATCGTCTCGATCGGCGGCTATTTCGGCGACCACGCGCCCGACGACGACCAGATGTTCGCGGCCTATGCCGGTTCGCTGCCGACTTCCGAGATCTACGACATCGTCGCGCATGCCGAACCGCTCAGCGATTTCGTGCGCTATCGCTATCCCGCCAATCTCCGTCGCCGTTACGAGCGGCTGGCAAGATTCCCGAACGGCTATCTGGTGTTCGGCGACGCCTTGTGCAGTTTCAATCCGGTCTACGGTCAGGGCATGACGGTGGCGGCGCAGGAAGCCGTGCTGCTGCGCGAATGTCTCAATGCCGGAAGCGCCGATCTGGCGCGGCGGTTCTTTGCCGGCGCATCTGCTGTCATCGACACGCCCTGGGATATCGCGGTCGGCAACGACCTCAGGCATCCGAACGTCGTCGGCGCGCGACCGCCGAAAGTGCGTTTCATCAATTGGTATATCGGCAAGCTGCACATGGCCGCGCGCCATGATGCCAGATTGGCGATCGCGTTTCTGGAGGTCGCCAATCTGGAAGCGCCGCCGACGCGGCTATTGAGCCCGGCGATCGTGATGCGCGTGATCAGGGGCAATCTGGTGCGGCGCAGCAGCGAAAGTGCCGCCTCGCCGGCCGGTGCACGAGCCTGATCAATCGCGCAGATCGTAGCGGTAGGATTTCGAGACGATCTTCCAGCCGTCGCTCAGCTTCATCGCCACCAGATAGTCGGTGAAAAAGCGCGGCGGCAGCTGGCAGCGCACCTTGATGAAGGCCGTGTTGTCGTCGGAGCGGTCGATCGTGACGATGAAGTCCTCGCGCGCCTTGCCTTCGGCCTTGCCCGACGGCCGCTTGCGCACGCGGTCCAGCCAGTCCGGCACGGTCAGAACCTGCAGCTCGCCTTTCTCGACCCAGCGCAGGTCGGCCGTGGTGTCGAACATCGCGCCGAGCTTGTCGGCATCGCCTTCGTACAGGCCGTCGAAATAGTTCTGCACCACGGCTTCGACGGTCGATCGGTCATGACTCATGAAAATTCCTCCCCACAGGATTGTTTGCGTTCGATTTGAATGTAGCCATGAACCGCAAAATTGCGCCATGGCTGGTCTTGACATCTGCGTGAGAAAAAATCGGCGATTCCGAATGCTCGCATTCGCCGCAGAGATAGCCGGCGCGAGGGTGCCGGGCGATGGAACCGCCGGGATCGGTGGATTCAGGCCGCGCGTTGAGCGCAAATCGCCTTGTTTCGGCGAACCCTTGGGCCGCCTGCGCCGACCAAGGGTACAGGAGCATCCGGCGAGGCCGGGATGCATCGTGACTTGCCTCACAAAGCGCCGCCGCGGCTTCTGATAGGGATGCCGATGTGCTAGAAATACCTGAGTTCCGGAAGTATCGCCATGAAACGCCTTTTGAAGTCGAATCGACTGGTTCTCGCCGTTGCGGCGCTGCTGCTGTCCGTGTGCCAGCCGGCCTTTGCCGAAAAGCGCGTCGCATTGGTGCTCGGTAACGCGAATTACCAGAACGTCGCGCCGCTCCCCAATCCCGGTAACGACAGCGCGAAGATGGCGGCGACGCTGAAGGAAGCCGGCTTCGACGTGGTCGATTCCCGTCGCGATCTGTCTGCCGCCGAGACGCGCCGGGCGCTGCGCGATTTTGCCGACCGCGCCCGCGATGCCGATATCGCCGTCGTCTATTACGCCGGCCATGGCATCGAGGTCGACGGCGGAAATTACCTGATCCCGGTCGACGCCAGGCTGGAACGCGACACCGACGTCTATGACGAAGCGCTGTCGCTCGACCGCATCCTGATCGCGATCGAGCCGGCGAAGAAATTGCGGCTGGTGATTCTCGACGCCTGCCGCGACAACCCGTTCTCCCGCAGCATGAAGCGGACGGTGGCGTCGCGCGCGATCGGGCAGGGCCTTGCCAAGGTCGAGCCGACCAGCCCGAACGTGCTGATCGCCTATTCGGCCAAGGCCGGCTCGACGGCCGCCGATGGCGATGGCACCAACAGCCCGTTCACGGTGGCGCTGTCGAAGCATTTGACCAAGCCCGGCCTCGACGTGCGCCGCGCCTTCGGCTTCGTGCGCGATGAAGTTCTCAAGACCACCGGCAACAGGCAGGAGCCGTTCGTGTACGGCTCGCTCGGCGGGGAAGATGTGGCGCTGGTTCCGGCGCCGAGCGCTGTGCCCCCCGTGGCTGCCGCGGCGCCCGCGCCGGTCGTCAACCCGCAGGCCGAAGCGCGCCGCGACTACGAACTGGCGCTGCAGATCGGCAACAAGAGCGCGCTCAACGCGTTCCTCGCGCAATATCCCGACGGCTTCTACGCCAGCCTCGCCAAGCTGCAGCTCGACAAGATCGCGGCCGAGGAAACCCGCGTCGCCGCCACCGAAAAGGCGCGGCTGACCGAACAGGAGCGCGCGCGCCTCGCCGCCGAGGGTGCCCAGAAGAATCAGCAGGCCAAGGCCGACGCCGACGCGAAAGCCGCCGAGCAGGCGCGCCTCGCCGCCGAAAAGGCCAAGCAGGTCGCGCAGGATCAGGCCGCCGCGGCCGAACAGAAGCGCCTCGCCGCCGAGAAGATGGCTGCCGACAAGACCGTAGCCGACAAGGACAAGGCGGTGAATCTCGCCGCCCTCAACGCGGGACCGCCGCAGGCCGACGTCACCAAATCGGTGCAGGCCGAACTGCGCCGCGTCGGCTGCCATACCGGCGCGGCCGATGGCGACTGGAATTCCTCGTCGCAGCGCTCGCTGACGCAGTTCAACCGCTACGCCGGCACCAGGTTCGATGCCAAGGTCGCC
>JAQSDT010000320.1:3364-4491 GCA_029946075.1 bacterium
TCAAGCTGAAGACCTCGCGCGTCTGCCCGCTGGTCTGCGAACACGGCTTCAAGGCCGATGGCGATCGTTGCACGAAGATCACCTGCGCGTCGGGCTCGTTCCTCAACGATGACAATGAGTGCGAGAAGCGCCGCGCCAGCAAGCCGGTGGCGAAGCGTGACCGCCCGGAACGGCAGGCGCCGGAAGCGCGGGAAGCTGTGCGGCGTGCTCCGACGGCTTCGGCGGCAGGGCTGCCGCCGCGGGGACAGGCGGGCGCAGGAATTTCGTCAACGACGGGCCGGCCGCTCACGGGCCAGGATCGCCAGACCGGCTGCTATTCATACGGCGCCATCATGTCCGGTGTGTGCCCGTAGCCGTTCGAGGCTGCGACCGCAGGTCAGGGGTCAGATCGCGCTTGCCGCGATGTTCACCATCAGCGCCAGCAGCGCGGTGTTGAACACGAACGAGATGATGCCGTGCACCGTCGCGGTGCGGCGGATCGCCTTTTCAGTGATCCCGACGTCGGATACCTGCGCGGTCATGCCGATCACGAACGAGAAGTAGACGAAGTCCCAATAGTCGGCCTCTTCGCTCTTGTCCCCGCTCGGAAATTGCAGGCCGCCGGGCTTCTTGCCGCGATAGAATTCATGCGCGTAATGCAGCGCGAACGCCGTGTGGATCGTCGTCCATGACAGCGCGATGGTGACGATGGCGAGGACCAGCCCGGGTGCGCTGCCCTTGGAGTTGCCCAGCACCAGCACGATCGCGGCAAGGCTGGCAAACGCGCCGAGCGCGGTCAGCAGCAGCAGCAGAAAGCGCCCGTCGTCCTGCAGCAGGGCGCTTTGCCGGATGTGCGAGACGTCGCAGCGAAGCATCATGATGTGGGCGAACACGCTGTAGAGCGCGGCGAACACGTCCCAGCCGATCACCAGCCGTGCCGGCAAATGCAGCGTTTGCGGCAGCAGGAAGAAGGCGATGATGCCGATGCCGAGGGCAATGAACGTGCGCGGCCGGCCAACCACCACGCGCACCGGCGCCGGCAGCTTGCGAAAACGAACAAGGCGCGCATCGAAATCCTTGCTCATTCCGATTCCTTTTCTAGCCGTCATCCCCGCGCAACGGCGAAGCCGTTGCGCGGGGATGACGGC
>JAQSDT010000321.1:0-1842 GCA_029946075.1 bacterium
CGATCGCGGCCGACGTCACCGTGCCGGAGGTCAGCAGGATGCGCAGATTGAGCGCTCGCAGCCGCTCGATCAGGGCTGCCGCCGCCAGCACCTCGCCGACGCTGGCGCCGTGGATCCACACCAGCGGTCCGGCGGGGCGAACGTCGGCGCTCATGCCGCGGCGTTCGCCGACCCGGGCCGGATCTTCCTTGCCGAGTTTCAATCTGCGATTGATGAGCGCAGGCGCGAGCGGAACCATCGCGGACGACAGGCTCCGGTAGACGCGCAACGTCATCGGCAGCGGGTCAGCCAAGAGCTCCCTCCGGTCGCCCGACCACCGCATAAGCGCGCCGGGTCGCTTCGTTCAGATAATCTTCTACCTGAAGGCGCAACTTTTCCATAGTCTCGGCGTCGGCGTCCGGCGGCACGAACACCGCATCGATGCCGACCACCGCACCGCGGCCGAACGGCAGATTGATGGTGCTGGAATCCCCGTTGCGCAGCCGGATGAAGCGGCTGGTCACCATTGCGAACGGCAGGATCGGCCGGCCGGATTCGCGCGCCAGCATGATGACGCCGAGCCCGACGACGCGCGCGCGCTTCGGCACGTCAGCGGTGGTGGCGACGTTCCATTTGTCTTCCAGCGCCTGCAGCATTTCCCGGAAGGCGCCGACGCCGCCCTTGCGGTGAAACGCGCCGCCATGGTCGCCGGAGCCTCTGATCGTGCCGATGCCGAGCCGCTCGGCCGCGATGGCGTTGAACTCGCCGTCGCGATGCCGCGAGATCAGTACCTTGGCGCGGTGGCTCTCCTTGGTCTTGATGAACGGCGTCATGAAATGCTGGCCGTGCCAGAACGCGAAGATCGCCGGCTGCGACGGTTCGACGATGTCATAGACGTTGGCCGGATCGTAGCTGAATCGGTTGGTCAGCCAGACCAACCGCAGATACTCGGCCGCAAGGACGCCGAGCGCGCGCTGAACCCAGCTGCTGCGCAGCAAATCGCGAAAAAATCGTTTCAACGGGACTTCGGTTCCTGGCCGGGGTCGAGCAACCGGTGGAGGTGGACCACGAAGTAGCGCATGTGGGCATTGTCCACGGTCTGCTGCGCCTTCGCCTTCCAGGCTGCATGAGCGGTTGCGTAATTGGGAAACACGCCGACGATCTCGACCTGATCGAGGTTCTTGAACGTGTTGTGTTCGAGATCGGTCAGTTCGCCGCCGATGACGAGATGGAGCAACTGCGGCTGGGCACTATCAGACATGGTTGTTTTTCCTAACGAGGGTGCCCGGCAAGCAGAATTGATAGCGCAAATCGCGAGTTGAGTGGGAAAATTTCGTGGCGCGGTTTACGACCAGGGCAGCGGACGCGTTCTGAAATGCTCGACAATGCGCGCATGACGATCTTGTCCGGCCGCTACCAGAATTCCGTGCACCACCTCCCGGCGATTGTATTCAATCGCATCCCCCGAGAGCGCCGTCATTCTACCATTCGCTTCGTGCACGATCAAATTCGCCGCGGCAAGGTCCCAGTCGCGGCTCTGGCCGCCGGCAAAGGCGGCATCGAGGCCGCCATCGGCGACCCGGCACAGCCGCAGCGCCAGCGAGCCGATTCGCGGATGCAGCGTGATATCATCCGGGGACAGGCTCAGGCGCTCGACCAGCGGCTTGGGGCCCGCCATCCGGGAGAAATCGAATCCGGTCCCGGTCGCGGCGGATACCGGCCGGTCGTTGCGGGTGGTGCCCTGCCCGCGGACGGCGAAGAAGAATTCGTCGGTGACGGGTGCGAACACTGCCGCCAGCACCGGGGTCGCACCGGCGACCAGCGCCACGCTGGTCAGCGCTGTCGCACCCAGGATCACCGGCC
>JAQSDT010000321.1:1852-4490 GCA_029946075.1 bacterium
GCGAAGAAAAATTCGTCGCTGACCGGCACGAACACGGCCGCCAGCACCGGCGTCGCGTCCTCCACCAGCGCCACGCTGACGCACCAGTCCTCGCGGCCGGCGAGATAGGCGCGGGTGCCGTCGATCGGATCGACGATCCAGACCCATTGCTTGCCGAGCCGGGAATCGTCGTCGACGCTCTCTTCCGACAGCCAGCCGTAATCGGGCGTCGCCGAGCGCAACCGTTTTTCGACGAGATCGTTGACGGCGATGTCGGCTTCCGACACCGGCGACGACGCACCCTTGGTCCAGTTCTTCAGCTCGGTGCGGAACATCGAGCGCGCCAGCGCGCCGGCTTCACGCACCGTGTCGGCCAGCAACGCCTTGTCGCGCAGCGTGATGGTGTCGAGCGTATCAGCGTCCGCCAAGCGTCAGGCCCTCGATGCGCAGTGTCGGCGCGTTGACGCCAAAGCGGAATTCCAGATCGTTGGCGGCCACCAGCGACTTGAACATCGGCAGCAGATGGCCGGCGATCGTCACCTCGCTGACGGGATAGGTGATCTCGCCGTTCTCGATCCAGAAGCCGGAGGCGCCGCGGCTGTAATCGCCGGTCACGCCATTGACGCCGGAGCCGATCAGATCGGTGACATAGAAGCCCTGCTTGATGTCCGAGATCAGTTGCTTCGGCGTCGCCTCGCCGGCCTCGAGATGCAGATTATACGACCCCGGCGACGGCGACGACGACACGCCGCGGTGCGCGTGTCCCGTCGTGACGAGGCCAAGCTCGCGCGCGGTCGCACAATCCAGCAGCCAGGTGGTCAGCACGCCCTCGTCGATCAGCGCAGTCTTCTTCACCTGGACGCCCTCGGCATCGAAGGTCTGCGAACGCAGGCCGCGCACGCGAAGCGGGTCGTCGATGATGCGGATGTTGCTGGCGAACAATTGCTCGCCCATGCGATCTTTCAGGAAGCTGGTCTTGCGCGCGATCGAGGCGCCGTTGATGGCGCCGACGAGATGGCCGACCAGCGAGCCGGAGACGCGGGGATCGAACACGACCGGCACCTTGCAGGTCTCGACCTTGCGCGGGTTGGCGCGCGCCACGGTGCGTTCGCCCGCCCTGCGGCCGACGCTTTCGGCCGAAGCCAGATCGGACGCATGCGGCGCCGATGTGAAATCGTAGTCGCGCTCCATGCCGGTGCCCTCGCCGGAGATCGCGGTCATCGAGATCCCTTGGCTGGAGCGCAGATAGGAGCCGTGGAAGCCGGTCGAGGTGACCAGCACCATGCCGCCGATGCCGCTGGAAGCCGAAGCGCCGCCCGACTTGCTGACGCCCTTGACGGCGAGGCCGGCGGCCTCGGCTTCGCAGGCGCGGCGTTCGAGTTCGGCGGTCGTGGGCACCTTGCGATCGAGCAGATCGAGATCGGCGAAATCGCGCGCCAGCAGCGCCGGGTCCGCAAGGCCGACAAATTTGTCGTCGGGCGCGACGCGCGCCATCGCCACCGCACGTTCGGCGAGCCTGGCGATGCCGTCACCCGAGACGTCGTTGGTGGAGACCACCGCCTGGCGCTGGCCGACCAGTACGCGCAGGCCGACATCGTCGCCTTCGGAGCGTTCGGATTCCTCGACGCGGCCGTCGCGCACTTCGACGCCTTGCGACACGCCGCGCACCGCGACCGCATCCGCCGCATCGGCGCCGGCGCGTTTGGCGGCCTCGACGAGGCGCTGCGCCAGCGTCGAGAGCGCGGACTGATCGAACAGGTCGGAGGTCGCAGAAGCCGCCAAAAGCGGCGAAGCCGTGGATGGTGAAGAGTTCACAAACGAAATCCCGGACAATGAAGGAAGGGTTGGCCGCACATCGGCAAGGTGTTCAGATGTGCCTGATTCACCGGGATTTCAAGCATTTTACGGCACCAAATACCAACGATTTTCGTCATTGCCGCAAGGTCTCGTCAATCATGTGAGCCAAGGTCTTGTCAATCATGCGGGCAGTTGCAGGGCAAGTGACGCCTCCTTAACCAGCCTTTTTAAGGCGATACGGAAATCGCTCGGCTAGGGTCTCACGTATCGACCGGGAACATAATCCCGGCGGGGAGATAAAAGCCGTGAGGCGTCAAACAGCAACAAGCGGGATCAATCCCGCCGGGTCGAGCCGTGCACTGCGGCTCGACCCTCTTTCTCTGCCGCTCAGCTACCAGGCGCAGGATACCCGCGCCGACGGTGGTGTGCGCAGGATCGAACTTCATCGCGAACGCGTCGTGCTGCACCGTGCCGTCAAGGGCATGCGGATGGCGATCAATGTTCGCGTCAGCGATTTTCTCGGGCTGGCCCTGCGCGGCCTCGACGAGGCGCAGGCGCTGGTGCTGGTGCATCGCGATCCTTCGCTGACCATTCCACTCTGCGTCAGTTCCGACCGCGAAGAGATCGACGCGGCCTGGCAGATGTGGAGCGACATCTTCGCGCTGCCGCAGCTCAAGGAAGACATTCAGCGCGAACCGGCCCAACGCCGCCGCCGCCACAACGCGGTCCGCGCCCGCCGCCCGAAATTTTTGGTCCGCCGCCGCGCCGGCGACCTGCTCAACCCGGCCAATCTGCATCACGGCGAACGCGAGATCATCGCGCGGGATTGAGGCGACAACTTCACAACTCTCGTAGGATGGTT
>JAQSDT010000322.1 GCA_029946075.1 bacterium
AAATCAAAAAATCGAAAACAACCCCATGCAAAGTAGAAATTCCGGCTCGCCGGCATCGGACGACAGTTCTATTTTACCTTCGCGGTCACGATCCAGACCGAGCCTGAAAGCACCACCGTGTCGCCCCTGGCGAGCGGCGCCAGCGCCTCGCGCAGGGAGTTGATGGCCGCGGCGCGCAATTCTGCCGGCTGACCTTCCAGCGCCCGGTGCGTCGGCCCGATTTCGAGCGCGCTCTGCACGGCCGCATCGAGGCCGCGTCCGATCGCAATGTCGAACGACAGCGGGCACGCCTCCATCGCAATCCCGGTAAAGCCGGCGCTGCCCAGAATCCGGTGCACGCGCTCTTCGGAGGCGAACGCGAAGGGTCCTGGATCTTCCGGCCCCTGCGGCGGCAATTTCGGCACGTGCTTGTAGACCGCCTGCAACGGCGCGATCATCCACGGATTCTCGCGCGGCTCGCGCCAGCACGCGAACGCCAGCCGCCCCGACGGCTTCAGCGCCTTGCGCATGTTGGCGAACGAGGCCACCGGATCGGCAAAGAACATCACGCCGAACCGCGAGGCCAGCAGATCAAAACTTTCAGGCTCGAACGGATGCGTGGTGGCGTCCGCCAGCGCGAATTCGATCGGCAATTCCTTCGGCGCGGTCTGCCGCGCCCGCTCCAGCATCGGGCCTGATATGTCGATGCCGAGTACACGGCCCGACGGCGCAACCTTTTGCCCGAACGCAATCGCGGTCGCCCCGCTGCCGCAGCCGACATCGATCACGCGCTCGCCCGGCGCAGGCCTGGCGCGATCGATCAGGAGATCGGCCACCGGCCCCAGCAGGATGTCCTGCCCCGCCTGCCGCTCCGCCCAGCGTTGCCCGGCGGGACCGTTCCAGTAGGCGATTTGGTCGGCATTCTGTTCGTGGCCGGCGGGGGTGTTCATGTGAATCCATTGATCAAACTGGACGTCAGCCTGGGCGCCGAGCGATGCCCTTTGACTTCAGACGACGTCAGATAAGCGGCGACCTTATCGCACACTAATCCGCACTGCGACATTCTGATATTTCGCTATCGAACCTCGGCAGCAATGCTTCGGCATGTCATTCGTGTTGCGAAGTTCTGACGGCAAACCGCGGTCCGCCGCATGCTCTGGCAAGCCCGCATGGTTACCTTTGCCTTGCCGAATTTGGTTAACCGACCCTCTACGATTCTCTTCAAAATGTTGTGACGTGAAATTAACGATCTGTCGCTAGCCTTCCGGTTGGTGAAGCGGCCGGGCGTTCGGCCGAGGACAAGATCACACCTTGCGCCGATATTGCGGCCGTGGTTCGCGCGTTATTTCGAGGCCAGAATGCTTGAGCTTGTTGCAGGTAAAGCAGCCAGTCAGATTTCCAGGCTCTCCATCAGCTCGGTGCAGCAGCTGACGAGTGCGGACGTGAGATCGATGAAGGCATCGCAGGTTGCGGGCCTGACCGCCGAGCAACTGAATGCGCTGCCTTCGTACGCGATCAAGGCGTTCAATGACGATCAGCTCAACGCCATTTCCTCCTCGACCTTCGCGGGGTTGACCGCCGCTCAGGCCGCCAATTTCACTGCCGATCAGGTCCGAAACCTTGCACCGGCCCAGGTGCGTTCGTTTTCGGCAGCGCAGCTCAACAGCCAGGACCAGACCAACCTCAATGTGCTTGACGTCAAGGAACTGACGGCCGCACAGGTCAAGAGCTTCAGCAACACCGCGGTAGCTAATTTCTCCGTACCGCAGACCCAGGCATTGATCTCGACGCATCTGGGCGTGCTCTCGTCGTCGCAGACCGGAGCATTGTCAGCAGTCCAGCTCAACGGTCTCAGCCAGCCCGCGTTGCAATCGCTTGATGTAAAGGCAATTTCGAATACGCAGTTTTCAAACCTGAACGCGACCGCGATCGGCAATTTGTCTACCCCGCAGGTGCGCTCGCTTTCCGTCCCTCAAATCGGCCTGTTGAGCTCGACGCAAACCAGCGGTCTGGCGGCCGGCGCCATCAGCGTGCTGTCCACAGCGCAGGTCGGAGCCCTTTCCGCTTCAGCCGTCTCCGGCCTCACGACTTCGGCGCTCGTCGGATTGTCGAGCGGCCAGATCAGCTCGCTTTCGATCGCCGCGCTCACCGGCCTGTCCCCGGTCCAGATCAGCGGCCTCTCAAACGCGCAGACCCAGGCGTTGACGCCGAACCAGTACAACAGCCTCAGCCAGGCCAATCGCACGGCGCTCGGTTCGACCAATCTCGCTGGCACGCAGGTGCAGGCGCTGGGCGTGGCAATCTCGGAGTTGACCGCGGCCCAATTCAACAACCTGTCGCAGAACGACGTTGCTGCGCTGTCGGAATCACAGATCGGCGCGCTCAGCGGTGCGACCGTCAGCGGGCTTTCGACGCAGAGTCTGCAAAGGCTTTCGGCGGCGCAGACCGCCTCGCTGCTGGCCAACCACGGCAACAATCTGTCGGTAAGTCAAATTACCACCTTCTCGGCTTCGCAACTGGCGAGCACGACCCTGGTCGGCGACGCCAACGGACTGCAGTTCAACCTGTCGTGGGGCTCGTCCGTCGGCGGCGCGCCGGCCGGTTTCCGCAATGCCGCGATCGCCGCCGCGGCGGGGCTGTCGACCGAGTTCAGCAACAGAGTGGTGCTGAACATCCAGGTCGACTACGGCGAGGTAGCGGGCGAGGCGATTGATGCTGGCGCGGCCGCGGAGAGCGGCACCTACTCGGTGGGCGTCAGCTATTCCACGCTGAAGTCGGCGATCGCCAGCTATGCCGGCAATTCCACCATTCAGGCCACCGCCGCCGCGAGCCTGGCGGCGACCAATCCCACCGGCAGCGGCACGTTCTCGATCTCGACCGCCGAAGCCAAGGCACTTGGCATCTCCGGCGCAAACAGCCATCTGGACGGCTATGTCGGCCTGTCCAGCAGCATTCCGTTCCAGTTCAACCAGACTGCTGCGGCCGGGAAATACGACGCGATCGGCGCCTTCCAGCACGAATTCACCGAAGTCATGGGCCGCACCGCGTCGGTCGGCGCCGCTGCGGGCGCGAACGTCTATACCGCGCTCGATCTCTATCGCTACACGTCGACCAACAACGCCAATCCCGCAGCGGGGACGCCAATCCGCGCGCTGTCCCAGCAGAACGGCAACGTCGCCTACTTCTCGATCGACGGCGGCGCAACCAATCTCGGTGGCTTCAACCAGTCGGTCGGCAGCGACGCCGACTACGGCGACTTCAACGCCACCGTGGGCAACGATCCGTTCGGCTTCAGCTACACCAACGTCATCCAGCCCATGACCGGCAACGACATCGTGAACATGGCCGCCATCGGCTGGAACCCGACTTCCCACGGCGTCACCCACGCGCAAGCCGCAGCGACCTACGCGCTGGTGTGACCTGCTGATCTATCCCAGGCGTGGAGGGATACCAGCCCTGGCGCTGCCCTCGACTTGATGAAGCTGTTGAGGCCGCGGTTGATCGAACCGTGCTGGATATTGTTCGCAACCAACTCTTCGAGCCAGCCGGTTTCGCTTAGCCAAAGCCCGCAGGGTATGACGTTGCACTTGAAGGGGTTGCCCGACTGGATAATTTCTGCGGGCTCCGGCTTCATGCTCAAGCGCCCGGCGGTTGACGCCTTTGCCCACTTTCGCAAAATTGTGCTACGTTATTCCCATGAAACGCGACGAAGCCATACGCCGTCTCAAGGCGCGCGCACCCGATCTCCAGCAGCTCGGGGTGGAGCACCTTTTTCTGTTTGGATCGACGGCGCGCGACGAAGCGAATGAAGGCTCCGACGTGGATATGTTCTTCGACTATCGGAAGGGTAATCTCGGACTCTTCGAGCTAATGGACGTGAAAGAGGCGGCAGCCAGGATTCTCGGTCAGCCGGCGGATATCGTGACTCGCGACAGCCTTCACAAGACGCTGCGGCAGCGGATAGAGGCGTCTGCGCTGCAGGTTTTTTGATGACGGCCCGCTCCCTCGTCCCGTGGCTCACCGATATCGTCGAGGCCATCGCGCGTGTACGATCTGCGTTGGGCGATTTGACTCCTGAGGCCTTCGAAGCTGATTGGCAGAAGCAGTGGCTGATCGAGCGAGGCCTCGAAATCGTCTCCGAAGCCAGCCGACATCTCTCGACCGAACTGAAAGCACGTCATCCTCAAATTCCGTGGCCGAAAGTGGCAGGGATTGGAAACATCTTGCGGCACGACTACGGGAAGATTGCCGCGCCCATCATATGGAAGCTGGTGCGAGATGACTTGCCGTCGCTCGAAAACGTCTGTCGCGACGAACTTGCTGCCGCGGTAAAAAGTGAGAGTTGAAGGCAGGCGCTGAAAACGAATTCAGCAACAGTCCGCCTTCGCCCCTGCGATCCGGAAAACGCGGCACCACCGCCGCGAAAATTGGCTTGCCCAGCCGAAGCCCGCAGGGCGAAGGCTGGTAGGCGGCGACGGATTCGAACCGCCGACCCTCTCGGTGTAAA
>JAQSDT010000323.1 GCA_029946075.1 bacterium
AAGCGGCGGTGAAATAGTTGGTCGGGTTATCGAGGGCCGTGTTGACCTTCTTGCCCGTGGAGAGGCGGTTCTGCGTGGTAGCGAGCAGGTCCGCGGTCGACTGAAGCGAGAGCAGGTTCTGGCGAACCGAAGCTGAAAGAACAATACCGGACATCTTTCATACCTTTCTGGTGTGAAACTAAAGAACGAGCCACTGTCCCGACTTGAGATCGGGCGACACCTCACCATGAAAGGAAGGACCTAAGAAAAAATGAATCCGCTCGATTAAGTCGCCCGGAAAGAGGGTGAATATGAAATTAATGCGCTCCTGGGCCCCGAAGCCGTATTCTTACGGGCAAAATCCAGCCGCGCCCTGCTGCGCAAGCGTTATCCAGCCATTTACCAACGGTTAACCATGATCAGAAAGGATACCGAATCTGCCGGGGGGCACCGATAAACCAGCACAACGGCGTCAACGGAGAACACGCATGGCCTTGAAAGTAGAGCTCAAGCCGCACGAGCGAATCATCATCGGCGCCTGCGTCGTTACCAACACCGATCAACGCGCCAGGCTGTTGATCGACGGCGACCGGATCCCGATCCTGCGCGAGAAAGACATCCTGACGCCCGACACCGCCGATACGCCGGCCAAGCTGGTCTATCTCGCCGTGCAGCTGATGTATCTGTCGCCGGACCCGATGGCGCACCACCCGACCTATTTCAGCCTGGTCCGAGACATCATCGCCGCGATGCCGAGCTCCTGGCCCTTCATCGAGGGGATCAACAATTTCATCCTGAACGGCGACGTCTACCACGCGCTGAAGGAAGCCAAGAAGCTGATCCAGCACGAAGAGAAGCTGCTGGCAGGTGCGCGCGACGTCGAGACCGAACGCAAATCCGCATAGCAGCCGCTCCAGAACACCGTCGAACAAAAAGGCCCCCGAACGCGGGGGCCTTTTTCATTCCAGGTATCTGCGGCCCAGCGTCCGTCAGAGCTTACAGGTATTTGACCAGCGACGTCTGGTACAGCATCGAAGTGGTCTGATACGACGCCTGCAGGCTGGTCTGCAGCGCCAGGATCTTGGTCGCGACCTCGTCCTGGTTGATGCCGACGATCTCGTCGAGCATGGTCTGCGCCATTCCCTTCAACTGGGTCTGACGATCGGTCGATGCCTTGATTGCGTTCTGCGCGCCGGCGAATTCCGCCTGCATGTCCTGGATCGACTGCTGGCCGCTCTGCGGCGCCAGGTTGGCCGAGATCCGCTGCTGCAGGGCGTTGACCTGGGCGTTCGAATTCGGATTGCTCGCATTGGTCGTCACCGCCGCATACACCGCAATATTCTGCAGCACGTAGCGCATCGCCTCTTCGTTGGCGCGCGCGCCATACTGCACGGTGACCGACTGATCGACGCGCGCGATCGCGGTGCCCCGCGCCGAATCCGTGCCGGTCTCGCCGGTGTACCAGGAGACGGTGTTGCTGGACGTGCCGGCGATCAGGTTCGTGGCGGTGGCAAAGGGCGGACCGTTGACGCGCAGCGGCGCCGCAGTGGCGCTCGCCGGCGCGCTGAATCCCAAGGCTGCGAACGCGGCCGTGTTCGAGCTCGAAACCGAGAGGCTGACGCCATCGCCGCCATGCAACGCGATGACGCCGCCCGTCACCGTCGACGGCGTATCGGTTCCCGTGATCGAATCGATCCTGGTCAGCAGAGTCTGGACGTTGTCGGTGATATTCACCTGATTGCCGGTTGCGCCCGAGGCCACGAAGGTGATCGGCGTGCCGTTGACCGTGATGGTATCGCCCGCGGCAAAGCTCGCCGCCAGCGAATCCGTTCCCGCTGCGCCCGACAGCAGCGTGGCGCCGCCGATCGGCGCCGGGACCGTGTCCTGGTTGTTGACGGCGCCGCCGACGACCGTCGCCGACGGCGTGAAGAAATCCTTGGAGGCGGTGATGGCGGAAGCGGCGACCAGCGCCGTGTCGCCCAGCTTCTGGACCGAATTCGTCAGCGCCGCCTGCAAATTCGCCGTCGTTGCCGTCGTGTCGACGCCGATCAGGAACGAGCCGGCCGGCGTCGGCGTCTTCGTCGTCGCCGTCAGCGTGATCGGTTCGGAGGTGCCGTCGGGCATCTTCATGTTGAAGGTGACCGATTCGCCTTCGTTCGGATTGACCGCGCCGAGATCGACGGTCGCCACCGGCGGCGTCCCGGTCGGCTGCGTAATGGTCGCACCGGTCAGCGACGACGTCACCGCACCGAGCTTCATGCCGAATGCCGAACCGTCTTCGCCGAGGCTGGTCGCCGTCGTGGTCAGCGGCGGCGACGAGACGGCAAGATGCGCCATGTTGCCGACACCCTGATCGGCCTGGCGGCGCTCGTTGATCAACTGGGTCAGCCCCGCCTGCGCGCCGACGCCGTTCAGCATGTCTTCGGCCGGAACCGTCGCGGGACTGTCCGTGGTGCGGCCGGAAAACAGATAGCGGTCGCCGGTCTGGCTGTTGAGCAGCGATACCGCGTTCGAGAACGCCGCCTGCGCGGTGATCTGGCCCGACGTCTGGCCCTTGTCGTTGAGCACGATGGTCGAGGTGCTCGCCGCGCTCTTCACCGATTTGCTGATGTCGTACATGCCCTGCAGCGCCAGATTGACGACGCTGAGGCGCGTGTTGACGTTGGTCGCGGTGTTGGCGAAGGCCTCGATGCTGCTGACCTGCGCGCGCAGGCTGAGCGCGAAGCCGCGATCGGCCCCCTGCCCGGCATAGGTCGTCGAAACCCGGCCGCTCGCAAGCTGCTGCGTCAGATCATTGAGCTGCGTGCGCAGGTTGACGATCGAGGTGCCGATGTAGGAGGTCTTGCCACTTACGCCGTCGATAGACATGAAACCCTCACATGGCCTGGATCAGCGTGTCGTACATCTGCTTGATGGACGACATCACGCGCGCATTGGCGGAGTAGGCATTCTGCAGCGCGAGCAGATGCGCCATCTCGTCGTCGATGTTGACGCCCGAGGCGTCGCTCACCTTCTTCTGCAGCGTATTCAGCACCACCGACTGACCGTCGGAGAGCTGCTTGGCGGCGGTCGCCGCCTCGCCCTGCTGGCTGATGAACTGCTTGGCGAAATTGATCAGCGTACCCGTGAACGGAGCGCCCGTGGTGCCGATGCCGGTTTGCGGTGAGTAGCGATAGGTGCCCGACTGCAGCTGGGTCAGCATGAAGTCGGAGCGCGTGGTATCGCCGGCGGCCGTCAGCGGGCTCGTGGAGAATATGATGGTCCGCGAGGGATCGCCGAGCAATCCGAGATTGACGCTGATGCGGCCGGCAAGTCCGGTCTGCTGCGAGCCGTTGGCGGTGAGCGCACCGGTATAGAGCCCGCCATTGTCGGTGAACAGCGGCAGCTGCGCGTTGCCGCTGATCAGCGACGACATCGTGGTGGTGACCGACGCCGCCGTGACGTCGGAGCGGTTCGGTGCGCCGTCGTCAAGCACCCGCAGGATCGAGCCCGACGGGTTCGAGAACTGCAGATTGGCGCTCGACCCGAGCGCCGCGTTGAGCTGGGAGAGCACCCCGCCCATGCCGGTCGCGAAATTGATGCCGAGCACCTCGTCGTTCGGATCGAGCGTCGTGGTGTTGCTCAGCGGCAGCACACTGGGATCGTCGACGCGCACGATCGACAAATTATGTGTGATGCCGGTCGTGTTATCCTTGTAGCTGACGTGGATGACGTTGCCGGACTGCAAGCCTGCGAGATCGAGGTCGTAGCCGGTCTGCGGCAGCACCGATGCGGGCGCCGCGGTGCCGGCCGTCGTCTTGTCCGACAGCGCGCTCGACATCGACGCCGCGAACTGGTCGACCTGCGCCTGCGCCTTCACCAGCGTATTGTCGCGCAGCTCGAGATAGGCGGCGATCTTGCCCGAACGGATCGAGCTGGTGGAGACGAGGTCGTAGGTTCCGCCATGCGGGAAGTTGATGGTGATGGTACCGACGTTGTTCTTGGTCGGGTCGGTGTTGTACAGCGTGTTGGGCGTCATCGTGCCCTGGGGATTGAAGGTCAGCTTCGCCGCTTCGGTCCCGACCAGCTGCACGCCGGAATTGGTGAACACGGTCACCTGATTGAGGTTGTTGACGACGGTGCGGATGTCCATCAGCCCCGACAGCTGGGTGATGTACTGATCGCGCTGGTCCAGCAGCGAAGCCGTCGCGGCGTCGGTCTGGCCGTTGTTCTGCAGCTGGTTGTTGATGAACGCGATCTGCGCCATCGCGTTGTTCGCAGTGATGACGGAATCGTTGATTCCCATTTCCGCGTTGGCGCGCAGGTTCTGGATACCTTGCGTCGTCGCATTCAGCGTCTGCGCCATGGTCTGCGCGGCGCTGACCGCGCCGATCCGCGCCGACTGCGAGTCCGGACTGGTCGACAGCCCCTGAAACGCCGTCAGCAGCTTGTTGTACGCATCCTCGATCGTGCCGGTCCCATCCGGATTGCCGTAGACGTTCTGCAGA
>JAQSDT010000324.1 GCA_029946075.1 bacterium
CGCAGCGAAGTCGACCTCCGCTTCCCGACGCCGCTGCCGGTCAACATCACCTACCAGACCGCGTTCGTGGACGATGCCGGCAAGCTGCAGATCCGCAAGGACATCTACGGCCGCGATGCCTCAATGCTGGCGCTGCTCAAGAACGGCAAGGGCCGCGACCTCGAAAACATGGTGGCGCACGCCCAGCCGAGCTACGGCCGTCCGTCGGGCTCCAGCCTGCCGGCCGGCGTCAGCTTCGCCAGCGACAGCTCCTCCGGCCCCTCGTTCTTCGAGCGGCTGTTTGGCGGCCCGTCGGCGACCCCGCCCGCGGCGGTCGGCCGCAAGCCGCAGGGCCAGCCGGGTCAACAGCAGCAGCGCCGGGTTTTCACCCGTTAACGAGTGAGCCCGACGCCTTTTCAGATTGCCCAATGAAATCAACGAACTCGCCGGGACGGCGAGTTCATTTACGTTAACCATTATCCATTTCGGTCTGAACACCGGGCACTTTTTCGCCACAGTCCACGGGTTAGGTATTCTAACTTGGGGGCGAGGCGGTAAACTTCGGTTAACCCTCTCGCTTTAAGGAAGTGTTCACCCTCTTTTGCCGGGGTCTGCAGAAGAACACCGTGAACACTCGTCGACTGGGTGGGCTCATACGTGCTGGCTGGTTTCGCGCGCCAATACAATCCGCTGTCTTCACGGACCGGATATCGCATCGGCCTGACGTCGCTATTGCTGCTCGCCGGAGCAGGCGCCGTCCATGATGCCACCGCCCTGAACGAAACCCGTACCCTCTCCTTCCATCACACCCATTCCGGCGAAGACCTCACCGTCACCTTCAAGCGCGACGGTCGCTACGACGAAGAGGCCCTCAAGAAGCTCAATCACTTCCTCCGCGACTGGCGCAGCCAGGACTCGACCACGATGAATCGGCATTTGTTCGATATCATCTGGGAGGTCTACCGCGACGTCGACGGCAGGAAGCCGATCCAGATCATCTCCGCCTACCGTTCCCCCGCCACCAATTCCATGCTCCGCCGCCGTTCTTCGGGTGTGGCGCGCTTCAGCCAGCACATGCTCGGCCACGCGATGGACTTCTACATTCCGGACGTCGCGCTCGACCAGATCAGGGCCGCCGGCCTGCGCTTGCAGCGTGGCGGCGTCGGCTTCTACCCGACCTCGGGATCGCCTTTCGTCCATCTCGACACCGGCAGCGTTCGTCACTGGCCGCGCATGACCCACGACCAGCTGGCGCGCGTGTTCCCCGACGGACGCACCGTCCATTTGCCTTCGAATGGCAGTCCGCTGAAGGGCTATGAACTCGCCCGCGCCGATATCGAGCGCCGCGGCAATGGCGACGATGCCACCACTGTCGGCAGGAAACCGAGCCTGTTCGCTGCGCTGTTCAAGGGCGGCAAATCGAACGACGAGGATGACGAGGCCGGCAGCGCTCCCGTCCGGAACGAAAAGCCGGCGCCGGTCGCTGTGGCTGCTGCAGCGCCCGCGAAATCCGCCGATCCGGTGCCGACGCCGCGCGCCAAGCCGCAGATGGCAAACATCCAGCTCGCTTCGGCCGATGCGCAGATCGTGCCGGCGCCGAAAGCCAGGGTTGAGGCGAAGGCCGAACCCAAGCTGGCTGCCGCCGACAAGGCCGAGCCGAAGCCGCAGACCCCCGCCGATATCATCAATGCCCGCGGTTTCTGGGGCGATGCGCCGACCCCCGCCACGCAGGCAACGCCCGCCCAGGTCGCCGCCCTCAAGGCGCGCCAGGCCGTCGGCGCCGCCGATCCGCAGCCGACCGCCTCCGTCAGCGATACCTTCAACAAGGCGCTGGCCTATGCGCCCGCCGCCGCCTCGCCGGTCGATCGCAACAACATCGTGGCCGCCTCGGCGCCGATGCCGCGCGTCACCCGCCCGGTGCGCAATGCCGCCGTCTCGACCGAAATCAACACCGTGGTCGCCAAAGGAAATTCGGGTGGCAGCCAGGGTCAGGGCAGTGTGATCTCGACCTCGGCGCGTCTCGTCGCCGGCAAGGCCAGCGACATCTGGATGCGGGTCGTGATGCTGGCGCCGAGCGCAAGCACCGCGATGTCGACGACGGTACTCGGCGATACCGACATGACCCAGATGCGCAGCTACTTCGTCAAGCCGCAATCGGCTGTCGCCATGACCTTCTCGGAAGACCCGATGATGGGCATGAGCTGCGACCAGTTCACGGGTTCGGCGACCGCCAGGCTCGCGACCCAGTCGTTCGTGGTTCGCACCGCGGCGCTGCGCTAAGTCGCGAATCCTCTCCGCACATTCGATGTCGTCCTCGCGAAGGCGAGGACCCATGACCACAAATGCGCGCTGTTGCAGTCTTTGCCGCCACAGCATTGTTCAACACAAGCATTGGTGGCTATGGGTCTCGGCGTGCGCCGGGACGACGGTACAATGAGGCTGCAGCAGAGCCCTCAGAGCATCCCCAGCGCCTGCATATACGTCTCCAGGATGGTTTCCTGCTCGGCGCGCTCGTTGGCGTCCTGCTTGCGCATGCGGATGATGGTGCGCAGCGCCTTGACGTCGAAGCCGTTGCCCTTGGCCTCGGCGAAGACGTCGCGGATGTCGTCGGAGATGGTCTTCTTTTCCTCTTCCAGTCGCTCGATACGCTCGACGATGGCCTTGAGCTGGTCTTTGGCGAAGCGGTGCGCGGTTTCGTCCTGCGCGGCGGCGGCGATGGCCATCGGATACTCCTGACGGGAACTGGGATTGAGCCTGAAAGATCAAGCGCCGCGGGTGTTACCGCACGGCGCTTTTGCCGGATGACCCTCAGGATCGGGAGGCCTTGCGTCAAGGCAGCATCGCGCTCATCCACAGCGCGGCCCACAGGAAGCTCTGATCGGCCGCGAGTGCCGCTCAATGCCCGCTGTGGACCTTTTTCATCGCCTCGAGCTGCTCGGGCGTGGCGGAGCCCTGAAACTTCGATTTCCAGGTCTCGTAGGGCATGCCGTAGATCGCTTCGCGGCTCTCGTCCTTGCTGATGGCGATGCCCTTGGCGTCGGCCTCTTCCTTCATCCAGTTGGACAGGCAGTTGCGGCAGAAGCCGGCGAGATTCATCAGCTCGATGTTCTGCACGTCGGTGCGGCCCTGGAGGTGACTGACGAGGCGCCGGAAGGCGGCGGCTTCGAGTTCCGTTCTGGTCTTGTCGTCGATCGTCATGGCCGTAAATCCCGCGTTGGCGAGCATGGCCCGGAGGGCGATGGGCCGGCCCGGATCACGCTCGGTCATGGAGCCGAGCATATTGATATCAGGTGGCAATTGTCACAGATTTTGCCATATCGCCGCGCAAAATAGCGTAATCCCGCTTTCCCGCAGCGTGGGAAAGCCGTTCCACGGCCGTTGACAGGCCCGCCGGCTCACGCGAAATCGTCAATCATCTGATATAGCTTGGCTGCATGACTGCAAAAGATTCTCTCCCTCCGGCCCCCTTCCCCGCTCGCATCGCCGCCGGCCTCTTGCCGACGCTTGCGCTGGCGGTGACGTGCCTGTGGAACGGTTCGGCAGCGGCTGACTTCCGGCTCTGCAACAACACCTCCAGCCGGGTCGGTATCGCGCTCGGCTACAAGGATGCGGAGGGCTGGACCACCGAGGGCTGGTGGAACGTCTCCTCGCGCAGTTGCGAGACGCTGCTGCGGGGAACGCTCGTTGCCCGCTTCTATTACATCTACGCGCTGGACTACGATCGCGGCGGTGAATGGTCGGGACAGGCCTTCATGTGCTCGCGCGACAAGGAATTCACCATCAAGGGTACCGAGAATTGCCTGGCGCGCGGCTTCGACCGCACGGGCTTCTTCGAGGTCGACACCGGCGAACAACGAGCATGGACCGTGCAATTGACCGAAGCCAACGAGCAGCCCGCGCAGCGCGTGCCGGGAATTCCGGGAACGATGGGACCGGGCGGCCCCGGCGGGGTGCCGGGCCTGTCAAACCCGGGCGGTCCGGGTCTGCCGCCACCCGCGGCGCCAAGGCAATGAGGCGTCTTCGCCGCATCAAGATCCTCGCGACGCTCGGGCCGGCATCGTCCGACAGCGCGATGATCCGAAAACTGTTCGAGGCCGGCGCGGACGTGTTCCGCATCAACATGAGCCACACGCCGCATGACAAGATGCGCGAACTGGTGGCGACGATCCGCAATGTCGAGAGTAGCTACGGCCGTCCGATCGGCATCCTGGTCGATCTGCAGGGACCGAAGCTGCGGCTCGGCGCCTTCGCCGAAGGTTCGACCCAGCTCAAGAACGGACAGAGCTTCGTGCTCGATTCCGACAAGACCCCGGGCGACAACACCCGTGTCCACCTTCCGCATCCTGAAATTCTGGCCGCACTTCGGCCGGGCCATGCGCTGCTGCTCGACGACGGCAAGGTGCGGCTGATCGCGGAAGAAACTTCGCCGGAGCGCGCCGTCACCCGCGTCGTGATCGGCGGCAGGATGTCGGACCGCAAGGGCGTC
>JAQSDT010000325.1 GCA_029946075.1 bacterium
TCGGGCGTGAGGTTGAGCTGCTTCTTGATCCGCTCGATATTCGCATCGCTGTTGGCGACGATCTGCTCCGCGGTCAGTTGCGGGGTACTGGTCTGGGTCAGGACAGCTGGCTGCCTGGCAGAGGCTTCCTTCTTGCCCTTGGCCGACTTCGACGACTTGGCTGCTTCGCCCTGCTTGCCCTCTTTGGTTTCCTTGCTCTCCTTGGCGGCCGGCTGCGCCGGTCCACCCTTGGCGCCGGCTCCGCCGCCGGTTAGCACCCCGGTGACGCCGGTCACCACGCCAACGACGCCGCCGATGGCGCCGCCGAGTACGCCGCCAACCGGCCCGGCCGCCTTGTTACCCTCGCGGGCGCCCTTCTCGACACCTTGAACCACCTGTGCATTCACCGTCGGAGCACCGAGCAGCATGATGGCGGCCACGCCGAGGGCTGCGCAAGGCTTCGATAGCACGCGCAACTTTCGTGTCGGGCTGTTCATTTTCGGTCTCCATCGGTCGTTGGCAGCAGGTACGAATCCGAATTTATCGTTTTCGCGTTGCGCAAGTCCAGCTTTCGAGCCGTTGGACCGGAGGTGTATGCGCCAATGTGAACGGCTTGCCCTCACGCTGCAGGAAGCATGCGGCTAGATCGCGCACCCCCGTCAATCCGACGACGTCGTGACGCCGTGTGCGGCGCAACAAGTAGCGTTGAACGGCCTTGAACCCGGCGCCTGCCGAAAATTTCTACAGGCCATAAGTTCTACAAAATTCGCTCACCTCATTTCTCGACAGGAGCATTTTATTCTGTTCTGATTGCGCAACCAAATGTTCGCGACGTGGACGTATCGCGCGACGTCAACACTACAAAACAACAAGAAGTAGGACGAGGAACGACCAAACGAAAACAAGAAGCAAAGCAGAGAGGGAATGCCATGCCATCAAAGAAGCTTTCTCGACGACAATTCGTTGCTGCTACTGCGCTGACATCTTCCGCACTCATTGCGGCGCCCTATGTCCGAGGCGCCTACGCCGCCGGCAAACTCACCATCGGTTTCTGGGACCACTGGGTGCCCGGCGCCAACAAGGCTTCGACCGATCTGGTCAATGAATGGGCTGCCAAGGAGAAGGTCGAAGTCACGATCGACTACATCCCCAGCCAGGGCAACAAGCTCCTCCTCACCACACAAGCGGAAGCACAGGCCAAATCGGGCCACGACATCATCGCGCTGTCGACATGGCTGCCGCATGCGCATTCCGAAAATCTCGAACCCGTTAACGACATCGTCGAACCCCTCATCAAGCAGAACGGCGACGTCAACGGCACCGTGAAGTATCTCGGCGTGGCCGACGGCAAGTGGCTCGGCGTTCCCGCTTGCGTCGGCAGCCAGATCAAGGGCCCCTGCTCGCGCATCGACCTGATGAAGAAGCACGCCGGCATCGACGTGCAGGAAATGTATCCGGCCGGCGCTCCTCCAAAAGCGGACGCATGGACGACCGATGCCTTCCTGAAAGCGGCGGAAGCCTGCCACAAGGGCGGCGTGCCGTTCGGAATCGGCCTCGGTGAGACCAGCGACAACGTCGACACGGTCGGCGCCTTCTTCCTCGCCTTCGGGGCGGAAGTCGTCGACGCCAAGGGCAATGTCGTCGTCAAGAACGACAATGTCCGCGCCGTGCTCGAATACTACAAGAAGCTGATGGCCTTCCTGCCACCGGATGCCCCGGCATGGGACGACTCCTCCAACAACAAATGGCTGGTTTCGGGCCGCGGCGCCCTCATCATGAACCCGCCGAGCGCATGGGCTGTCGCCAAACGCGACGCACCGCAGGTTGCCGAGCAGTGCTGGACGCACGGTTTTCCGATCGGTCCGAAGGGACGGTTCGCACCCTTCCTGCCCTACTACTGGAGCATCTGGAAGTTCGCCAAGAACAAGCCGGCTGCCAAGAGCCTCCTCGTCCACCTGTCGCAGCCCGGCGCCATCGAGAAAATGGTCACGGCCAGCGGCGGCTACGACCTGCCTGCGTTCGAAAAGCTGACCACGCTCAAGACCTGGGCGGAAGAAGGCCCGCCGAAAGGCACGCTGTACCACTACCCGAACCCGCACAAGCACCAGATCCTGTCGATCTCGGCGTCCCCGGCTCCGCCAAAGGTCGCCCAGCAGATCTACACGCAGGCCACGCTGACCAAGATGTGCGTGCGCTTCTACCAGGGCGAGCCCATGGAGAAGACGCTGACCTGGGCGCAGGGTGAACTCGAGGGCTTCATGCGGAGCTGAGGACTCTGCCGCCGCGGCTTGCGTGACGGCCGCGGCGGCGTCCTCTTCTGCATTTCCCGAGATCGGGCAGCCGGCGCCGCCGCCGGCTACCCGCAACAGCCAAAATCCGCAGGAAACAATGCATCATGGTCGACGTCGCAGTTCAGGCTGACAGGGGCGCAGCCTCGGCAATCAAGCGAAAGCCTTCAAGTCTGCAGAAGGCGTTCAGACGAAAATCGACGATTGCTTTCCTGATGGCGCTTCCGCTGATCCTCCTGATCAGCATCCTGGTGATCTATCCGGCATTCTACTCGCTGCATCTGGCGACGCTGAACAAGTCGATGCAGCGCTTTGTGGGCCTCGGCAATTTCGAGTTCCTGTTCAAACGCGAAACCTTCTGGCTCGTCGTCAAGCAATCCTGCATCTTTGCGATCACGGCCGTTCTCTTCAAGGCTTTGATCGGCTTCATCGTCGCGCATTTCGTTCACAATATCCCCGCCAAGGGACAGCGCAAATGGCGCGGCATGCTGCTGGTACCGTGGGTCATTCCGCCTGCGATGAGCACGCTGGCCTGGCTCTGGCTGTTTGATCCATCCTACAGCGCGTTCAACTACACGCTTGGGCTGTTCGGCGCCGGACCGGTCCCGTGGACCGGCGACGCCGGCTGGGCGCGCTTCTCGGTTATCCTGGTCAATATCTGGATCGGTGCGCCGTTCTTCATGATCATGTATCTGGCGGCGCTCAAATCGGTGCCGGACCAGCTCTACGAGGCCGCCGCCATCGACGGCGCCAACTGGTGGCAGCGGATCTGGTACGTCACGCTCCCGATGATGCGCAACATCATCGCCATCACCACGCTGTTCTCGCTGATCGTGACCTTTGCGAATTTCGACATCGTGCGCATTCTCACGGCTGGCGGCCCGCTCGACCATACGCATATCTTTGCAACATGGGCGTTCCGTGTCGGCATCGAGGGCAGCGACGTTCCGCTCGGCGCCAGCGTCTCGCTGTTCATGGTGCCGATCCTCGCCATCGCAGCGGTATTCATCCTGCGGGACATCAACAAGCGCGGGAACGAAGCCTGATGAGCACCGTAGCAATCGACAAGGCCGCGCCGACCCGCAAGGTCAAGTACGGCAGCATGAGCCGCGACCGCGCCTGGGCGCTGAAATGGTCGTATTTCTTCCTGACCATCTTCGCGATGTTCTCGCTGCTGCCGCCGCTCTACATGCTGATCACGTCGCTGAAGAGCAGCGCCGAAATCTCGGCGGCGACCAACCCGTGGTGGGTGTTCAACCCGACGCTGGCGAACTACATCGAAATCCTGACTTCGAACCAGTTCCTGCGATTTTTCTTCAATTCGGCGATGGTCTCGATCTTCGTCGTGACGCTCACGATGCTGATCAGCGTACCGGCGGCGTTCGCGCTGGCGCGGATGCGGTTCTGGGGCTCGGCGACGCTCGCCACCGGCGTATTCCTGACCTACCTGATCCCCGAGACGCTGCTGTTCCTGCCGCTGTTCAAGATGTTCGCGGCCTTCGGCGAGTTCACCGGCATTCAGCTGATCAACAGATGGTACGTGTTGTTGCTGGTCTACCCGACGCTGACGGTGCCGTTCTGCACCTGGATCATGATCGGCTATTTCGCCTCGATCCCGAAGGAACTCGATGAAGCCGCCGTGATCGACGGCGCATCGTGGTTCCAGACGCTGACGCGGATTTTCATCCCCGTCGCATTTCCCGGCATCATCGCCGCGACCATCTTCGCCTTCACCGTGTCGTGGGCGCAGTTTCTCTATCCGCTGGTATTCACGACGTCGATCGACCAGCTCGTACTGCCGGTCGGCATCATCACCACGCTCATCAAGGGTGACGTTTTCGCCTGGGGGCAGATCATGACCGGCGCCCTGCTCGGCGCGGCGCCGCCCCTCATCATCTACGCCTTCCTGATGGACTATTACATTGCCGGCCTGACCGCCGGTGCGACAAAGGGTTGAACTCAATGGCTGACGTCACGTTGCGCAAGGTTGTCAAACGTTACGACGAGGTCGAGGCGGTGCGCGGCATCGACCTCGACATCGCCGACCATGAATTCGTCGTGCTGGTGGGACCGTCGGGCTGCGGCAAGTCGACCACGCTGCGGATGATCGCGGGCCTCGAGGATATCACCGACGGCGATATCATGATCGGAGGCGACGTCGTCAACGATGTGCCGCCGAAGGACCGCGACATCGCC